>JADZFJ010000001.1 GCA_020849935.1 Crocinitomix sp.
ATTGAAAAAATTATGATAAGTATTTTTATAATTATTATTTTAATTTAAGTTTTTAATAATTTTTAAATTGGTGATTGAATTTATTTTGTTAATTTCAACCAAACCATCAATAATATTCCTTTGTTCTTCAACGTCGGGGTAAACAAGGGGTATTGAATTTATTTTTTTCTGATTAACTATAGGTAATGTAGTTTGAAATAAATCAACATAGAAAAAATGTCTATTTGCCAATAGATAGAAATAGGCATAGTCAACATCAATTTTCTTATTCAGTCTAATTCCTGTTATTTGTTGATTTGAAGAAGCTTTCACTTTTAAAATGCTTATTCGCCCGACATCTCCAATCGCATTTATTAAAATCGTGTCCGGTTCATAAACTGTAGCTTGGTTGTTTTCGTATGCAAACTTTGATAATTTATCTTTTGCTTCGAATAAGTATTTTTCCGACCCAATTTCATCAGGCTTAAACCAGTCAAAATACTCATCCTCATAAAATTTTTTATTTTGCTTAGAAGGTGTTTTACCCGTTTTAATTTCAATTATTTCATCACCTAAGGTTGAATTTGTTGAATTTGCTTTTACACAGCTAAAAATATATCTCGCAATATTTATAGAAGGACTTTTCTCCAATTGTCTATATTTTTCTGCTGTCGTCATTTCACCGCCTGTTTAAGTTGGTTCAACAAGGTGTGGCTTTTCTCAAACGAAGCGTTTAACATTTCCATTAGTTCGGCACTGTTATATTCTTTTTCTTCTTCGGGTTTGGTGGGGTTTTTAATATCCAAATCGTACCCACGTTGAATAATAGTTTTAATATTCACTTTCCAGGCTACCTCGCTTTCGGTGCGTTTGTTCCACCATTTGGTAATAGGGTCAAACTCTTTGGCTTGGATCGGTCTAGTTTTATTGTACGCCTTATAACCTTCAGGCATTCGGTGTTCGTAATACCAAATGTCTTTGGTGGGTTTGCCTTTGTCAAAAAACAATAAATTTGTAGCCACCGTTGCATACGGCTGAAACACCGAGTTGGGCAAACGAATAATGGTGTGCAGGTTGCAATCTTCCACCAATTTTTGGCGGATCCGTTGTTTAACCCCATCGCCAGTTAAACTACCATCTGGTAAAACAATCCCTGCCCGTCCATTTTGTTTCAGTAAATGAATCATTAAAATTAAAAACAAGTCGGCACTTTCTTTGGTTCGGTAAGTTTGCGGAAAATTGCTTTCGTTTCCATTGGCCACAATCCCACCAAAAGGAGGGTTTGCCAGAATTACATTTACGCGGTGCTTTTCGGTAAAATTGCTTAGGGGTTGGTCCAAGGCATCCCCAAATTTAATGTTGGGGATTTCAATATCGTGTAAAATAAGGTTCGTCGTCGCCAATAAATAAGGCAAAGGTTTATATTCCCACCCGGCAATGTTTTCTTCAATGCTTTTGCGGTCATTCACATTTTTGGCTTGTTTTTTTAAATGTTCAATGGCACAGGTCAAATAACCACCCGTTCCACACGCAGGGTCAAGCACTTTTTCGCCCAATTGAGGGTTAATGGTTTCGGTAATAAATTGAGTAATGGCTCGTGGGGTATAAAATTCTCCACTTTTGCCTGCACTTTGTAATTCCTTTAAAATGGTTTCGTACAATTCGCCAAAAGCATGGCGGTCTTTGGCAATGTTAAAATCAATTTCATTCAGCTTGTTCAACACTTTCCGAATGTTGATTCCGCTTTTCATATAATTATTATTGCCTTCAAAAACCTCACGAACAATCACAGCACGCTGGTTACCAGTGCTTAAATCTAAATTTCGTAGCGCAGGAAATAATTGTCTGTCCACAAACTCCAACAATTCATCCCCCGTCATCCCTTCATCATCCCCCGCCCAATTACCTTTTTCTTTTACCCAATGAAAATGATCCGGAATAGGCGATGTGTAAGAATCGTCTAATAATTCTAATTCTTTGTCTTTATCGGAAAATATTTTCAAAAAAAGCATCCAACCCAATTGCTCAATGCGCTGCGCATCGCCATTAAGGCCTGTGTCTTGCCACATGATGTTTTGTATGCTTTTTATAATTCCTGAAATGTTGCTCATTTTTATTTTTTTATTTTGGAATGGGTTCATCCCACATTCCAATTTATTTTTTCATTTTTTCCCCAATTTAAAAGGAATGGGCCGAAGCCGCATTCCTATTGATTGGTTTTTCATTTTTTCCCCACTTCAATTGGCATGGGCTTCAGCCCATGCCAATTGAATGACCTCCAAAAGCGGCTTTAGCCAAAATATTAATCTTCAAATTTTGTAAAACCATATAAGATAATAAACTCTTCATATTCTTCTTGAAATGACTTTTTACCATGATGTGCCTCTTGATTTTTAATATATTCCCTCACATTACTCAAAGCCGACTCGGATACAGAGACCGCATAATATTCACTTTGCCATTCAAATTTTTCAACTGTCAATCCATGCTTGTTTATCCAATAAGACGATTCACCTTTTATTAATTGCATTACTTTTTGAATGGTTTGATCAACACCTAATGAAACTAAACAATGACAATGATCTGAATATCCATTAACAAAATCGATAAAAATACCTTTTTCATTGGCGTTTTCTCGGATATGATTCCAAACTTTTAAGCGCAATTCCCTTGAATTTAAATAAGGATAGCGATTTTTTGTACTCCAAACAAAATGTATGTAAACTTTAATAAAAGGCATTATTATACTTTTTTCGGCTAAAGCCAATTTTTTTAATTTTATTCAGGGAATGGGCTGAAGCCGCATTCCTATTAATTTATCCTATTTTTAATCTGGGAATGGGCCGAAGCCGCGTTCCTGTTGATTTATCCTATTTTTATTTTGGGAATGGGCCAAAGCCGCGTTCCTGTTGATTTATTCTATTTTTATTCTGGGAATGAGCCGAAGCCGCATTCCTGTTGATTTATCCTATTTTTTTATACAATTCAATTTCCAATTCTTTCACCGCTTGCAAATAATCGGCTTTGTTGCCAAACTCACTGATGATTTCAAGAGGTGAACCAAATTCATCAAACGGATTTACCCTTAACACTTCGATACTTTCAATATTTGTGATTCCTTCATCGGCATATTTATCCAAGAGGGCTTCTAAAACTTTTTTGGCTTGATCGCCATACTTGGTAAAATAGTTGCGCTTTTTTACATTATTGGCTCTTTCTTTACGCGTTAAAGGAGGTTGGTCAAAAGCAACAAGACAAATCAAATCAAATAAATCAACCGATCTGTCAACGGCATCATACAAGGCCTCCACCATTACACCCTGCTCTTGCAATTCTGCGATAATGGCTTCTTTTCGGTCGGTGCTGTTCCAGGTATTTAAAAAATCATTCAGTGTAGAAAATTTCCCTTTGATGATTTCTTTGGTATGGTCTTTTAAACTCGTAGTGATTGGTTTCCCATGTTGGTCGAAATACATTTCACGGCTAACCAAAACAGATACATCAACCCCATTTACAAAAACCTTTTGTCGTGTTGATTGGTGTTCTCGAAGCATCAAATTTCCGCCTAAAGGTGAACCATCTGGATAACGAATGGTTGCTTTTTCAAAAACAATTTCCTCGCCTGTCACTTCGTCCAAAACAGTTACAGTGTTTTCTTCTTCTTCCAGCACTACCAGCGATAAATCTTCGTCTTGCGAAACAGGTTTTACCCGAATTGGGTCTCCATCAAAATCTTTGTCGGCAAACAAATCCGTAGCATTTCTAAAATCAAGAATGGTGAAATAAAGTTTCCCATATTCTTCATTAATCCGGGTGCCTCTTCCAATGATTTGTTTAAACTTGGTCATTGAATTGATATTGGCATCTAACACAATTACCTTACACGTTTGTGCATCAACACCAGTTGTCATTAATTCAGAGGTTGTTGCAATTACATGATATTTTTCTTCGGGATTAATGAAATTATCCAATTCACGTTTGCCTTCATCATTGTCGCCTGTAATTTGCATGACGTATTTGTAATTCTCAGCAACTAAATCAGCGTTTTGGTTGGCCAAGGCAGATCGCATACGCTCTGCGTGATCAATGTCCACACAAAAAACAATTGTTTTTGCAAAACGATCATAACCTTTTAAAAATTCGGTCAGTTTTTGAGCAACAACCTCGGTTCTTTCTTCAATCACTAAATTACGGTCAAAATCTTTTCGGTTGTAGATTCTATCTTCGATCAGGTTACCAACTTTATCCGTTTTACCTTGATCAGGGCGCCAACCTTCTGCATCCACATTCAAACCAATTCTAACAACACGGTAAGGTGCAAGAAAACCGTCATCTATTCCTTGTTTCAGTGAATAGGTATAAACAGGATCACCAAAATATTCGGTATTGCTTGTTTCTCTAGTTTCTTTTGGCGTAGCTGTTAAACCAATATGTGTTGCATTTTTGAAATAAGATAAAATCTCTCTCCAACTGCTATCTTCTTTTGCGCTTCCTCTATGACACTCGTCAATCACAATTAAATCAAAAAAGTCAGGCGAAAAATCTTTATAAGCATCTTCAATTCCGGGTTCGTTGTTTGTTAAGCCTTGATACAAACCCAGAAATACTTCATATGCTTTATCTTCAGTATCAATACCTCTCTTTTTATTTGAAATTAATTCATCTTTTCCATCTCTGGTGGCAACGACTTTCTTTTTAATGATGGTCATTTTATCCTTAAAATGCTTGAAATCACCTTTGCGAGTTTGGTCAATTAGGGCAGTCCGATCCGCGAGAAAAAGTATTCTTTTTTTACTTCTTGATTTCCATAATCGATAAATAATTTGAAAAGCAGTATACGTTTTTCCGGTACCGGTTGCCATCACCAAAATAATACGGTTTTGTCCGTTAGCAATAGCTTCGACAGTTCTGTTTACGGCAATTTGTTGGTAATATCTGGGTTTGCGGTTTGATCCGTCAAAAAAATACTCTTGTGCAGCGATCTTTTCAGCCATTGGCGTTGAGATGCCTTTGTATTTTTTGTATTTCTCCCAAAGTTGCTCAGGAGATGGGAAGTCGTCTATGCCAAGTTCGGTTTCAATATTTCCGTCAGTGGCAGTTCGGTCGTGAAATAAAAATCCGTCGCCGTTACTACTAAAAACACATGGAATATCTAGGATTCGCGCATAGTCCAAAGCTTGTTGAATTCCAGAGCGCACGGAGTGTTTATTGTCTTTCGCTTCAATAATAGCGATAGGTATGTTCGGTTTGTAATACAAAATATAGTCCGCTCGCTTTTTATTTCCTCTTGAGGTTAATTTACCCCTAACATATATTTTTCCGTCAGTGAACGAAACTTCTTCTAATAATTGCGTCAGCCGATTCCAACCCGATTTTTCAACAGCAGGAGTTATAAACTTGGTACATATATCACGCTCAGAAAGTGTCTTTTTATCTATCATTCTTTCAAATTCACTTATGCAAAATACGATTTAATGTCGAGACCTTGGCTAATTTTTTTTATCAATACGTAAAGATAACAATCTTATTTTTTGAACGGGTATTTTCATGGATGGAATAATATGGGTAAGTGAGTGAGTTAAAATTGTCAGCTCGTATTTGTCAAAATTAGTTTTATAGAGATTATTTCAGATTTACAGCTAAAAATCCTTGACAAGATACCTCATAAAATTTTACCAAAAAACAGTATAA
>JADZFJ010000002.1 GCA_020849935.1 Crocinitomix sp.
AGGCCAACAAGAGCAACAATCCGCCGTAAAAGAATTTGCCCTCAGCAAAAATTTACGTATCCTACAACCTGAAAAACTTAAAAGTGAAGATTTTCTAAGTGAATTAGCTTCGATTAATGCTGCACTTTTTGTCGTGGTGGCGTTTCGAATGCTTCCAGAAGTAGTTTGGCAAATGCCTCCTAAGGGAACGATTAACTTGCATGGTTCTTTATTGCCGAACTATCGTGGTGCCGCTCCTATTAATTGGGCAGTCATCAATGGCGAAAAGGAAACCGGTGCCACCACTTTTTTCATCGAAAAGGAAATTGACACTGGACGGATTATTGACGCAATCAAAATTCCGATCCTTGAAACTGATAATGCAGGAAGTGTACACGATCGGTTAATGGTTGATGGAGCTCAACTCTTAACAAAAACGGTTAAAGAGATTTTGGAAGGTGAAGTCCATTCAAAACCACAAGCCGACGTCATCGGAACTGAAGACCTGAAACATGCACCAAAAATCTTTAAACCAGATTGTAAAATCGATTGGAATCAATCTAGTCGAATAATCTTTAATAAAATACGAGGACTTTCACCTTACCCAACCGCCTGGACAGAAATTATTGATGAAACGGGAAAAACGAAGTCAATTAAAATCTTTTCTGGACTTCCTATCGAAACGAACACAAATAATTCAGGTAAAATAACGCGAGAAGGTACTGATTTAAGATTTGGCACCTCTGATGGCTGGATTTCGGTAAAAGAATTGCAATTAGAAGGAAAAAAGAGAATGTCAGTCGATCAGTTTTTATTGGGTTTTAAAATTGAATCGACAAGCCTAGTAATTGCCTAACCAAATTTAGTTGATTTTTTGATTAAAAACTCGTCAGACAGAAATTTTACTTTTAGGTACACCAAAAGCGGGTAATATTTACCCAAGGCTTGTTAAACCTTGGAACTTAGAATGCAGCCCAACCGATTTGAAGAGGGAATTGGTAAGACCAATCAGCGGTTAATTTACATTCAAAGTATTGAAAACCCTTGTTTTTAGACGATTTTTTCCGCACTTATCAACATAATGCCGAATTTATTAACAAAATCACTGTTTTTTTTGGTATAAACCTAGGTAGATAAGGATTTTCAGATATATTTGTTTGACATTAATATTTTTAATTTTAAAAAAATACAATTATGAACAAATCAGAATTGATCGATGCAATGGCATCAACTTCAGGATTATCAAAAGCAGATTCTAAAAGAGCTTTAGACGCATTCGTTTCTTCAGTAGAAGGAGCATTAAAAAGTGGAGATAAAATCTCTTTAGTAGGTTTTGGATCTTTCGGAATCTCTAAAAGAGCTGCTAGAACTGGAAGAAATCCACAAACTGGAAAAGAAATCAAAATCACTGCTAAAAACGTAGTAAAGTTTAAAGCTGGTGCAGATTTATCTGGAAAAGTAAACTAGTACTTTACTCTTAAGAATTTTTCCCCTTTCAACTTTGTTGGAAGGGGATTTTTTTTTACCAATTTGAAGACATCTCCAAGAAAAAGAGGAAACAATGGAAAAGGAAAAATGGTTATTGGATCGATTTTATGAACATGTGTCGGACAATAAACGCGACAAATTTGATGCGATTGTTCAAAATCGCACCCGTTATGTGACAGTGGTGTTGGAAAATCTCTTTCAACCTCACAATGCCGCAGCCGTTTTACGTTCATGCGATTGTTTTGGCGTTCAAGATGTTC
Source organism: Crocinitomix sp. (assembly GCA_020849935.1). Taxonomy (GTDB): domain Bacteria; phylum Bacteroidota; class Bacteroidia; order Flavobacteriales_D; family Crocinitomicaceae; genus Crocinitomix. The sequence continues at coordinate 1,728 of JADZFJ010000002.1, forward strand.
ACATTATTGAAAATGACAATGTTTTTGTGCCTAATCGAGAAATTGATATGGGTGCTTCCAAATGGTTAAACCTTCATCGGTACAATACCGAACCCAATAATACCTTGCCTTGTTTGGCCTCTTTAAAAGAAAAAGGCTATAAAATTGTCGCCACTACCCCTCATACCAACGATTGTTTAATTGAAGACCTCCCTCTCGACCAACCGATTGCCTTGCTTTTTGGAACCGAAGCCAAAGGTTTAACCAAAGAAGCCTTGGAGTATGCCGATGCCTATGTAAAATTACCAATGTACGGGTTTACTGAAAGTTATAACATCTCTGTTTCGGTGGCACTTGCGCTCTTTAATCTGACTGAACGGATGCGTAAAGATGAAACCATCCCTTGGCAATTGCCCGAATTAGAAAATATTAACCTTCGGTTAGAATGGGCTAAAAAGGTGGTGAAACACAGTAAAAAAGTAGAAAAAATCCTAACCGAACGTTTCGAACTCTTGCCCAAATAAACTAATAACTGGCTTTTTAAACGATGAATTATTACCATGAATTTAGGTTTATAAGCCTCCTCCTATGTTACCCACTGATGTACTTGTGTTTGAAGTTTAGTCAAATTGAGGGAAATTCTTTGAATACAACTTTTCTTTTCAAAATTAACATTTCTTAAATGTTTGAAAGGTTTTAAACAAGAATTGGATGAATTAAAACATTACTTTTACCTAAAACAAAAAAAAATAAAATGAAAAAAAACTTAATTCTATTAGTGGTGACTTCATTATTTATAATGACATCATGTTCAAAAGATGCTACCTTGAATAAAAAAATTGATGGTGAGTGGATTGTCGAATCGATTGACGGTACAACATTCCTTTCAGGTATGTCAATAGTTTTTAAATTTGAAAAAGATAAACAAGGCAAAGGAGCGTTCACAATTACTGAAACTTATGATGGCTCAACAGATACGCAAATTGGCAATTATATCTTGGTAGATGATCAATACATCTATTTGAGAACAGCAACTGAATCCTACGCTCTGGTATTTAAAATTCAAGAATATTCTAAAACTGAACTTAAACTATTTGTTGAGGATGATAGTGATCTGTGGGTTTTAAAGAAAAAATAAGAAGTG
>JADZFJ010000003.1 GCA_020849935.1 Crocinitomix sp.
ACCAGGCGCCTTGGTGAGTGTAATCTGTCACAATGCGTTAAACAATTGTGTCAAACAAAAAGGGCTAATTTCTCCCGCCCAAATTTTAGAAGAAACAACCAAATTGGTTTTAGAAAAGTTTGAGCAATCCGAAGATGACGTGAAAGATGGAATGGATATTGCGCTTTGTTCGTACAATCAAAAAACTGGTGAATTAGCTTATTGTGGTGCAAATTTGTCCGCTTTTTTAATCAGAGATAGTAAATTACTTAAATTAGAAGCTGTGCACCAGCCTATTGGTAAATTTGAGAAACGTGTTCAATTCACCGACCACCACCTTCAACTACAAGCTTTCGATTTATTGTATCTTTTTACCGATGGTTTCGCCGATCAGTTTGGGGGCTTAAAAGGTAAAAAATACTTGGTCAAAAACATGGTCAACAACTTACTTGAGTTCAATCAATTCCCTGTCAATATTCAATTAGCCAATCTCCAACAACGTTTTCTTGATTGGAAAGGAGAAATGGACCAAGTGGACGATGTGTGTGTGATGTGCGTAAGATTTTAGTCAAAACCAATTGTCCATTATTTGGGACGCACACTTCTGTTTTTAGTTCTAAAATACTCCTCTAAATTGGTCCTTTCATAAAAATTAGTTGGGCGCAACCCTGACATCCCGTCCCCAACAAGTTGGGGAGGGATCGTCAGGGTCGGTCTGCGGCTCCAAATCCTCGTGCCCTTTTAGTGGTTTCGAGTACCTCAACCACCAAAAGGGCCTCCGGGTTTTCCACCTCCGCCCTTGCGCAACCTTTGCTGCCATTTACATTTTGTGCTAACTTATTGGTAACACAATAATTCAACCATGAAACTTTTTCAAAACTCTTCGTTGTTTTAGACATGTTATTAAAAAGCATCGATGCTATTCATTGAGTGAAAAATAAAAACGTATTTTAATTATATTTGAAAAAAAAGGGATCCTGTATTTTATGAAACATCTAAAAAAATTCACCTTCACCGCACTCTTAACATTTTTTTGCGGGAATTTACTTGCCCAGTTTTACACAACAGAGCACGAAAATGTTTTTATATTTCATGAGGATACCACCATCACCAATCGTTTTAGTTCCACGCGGATGTCATGGATTTATAGGCTTATCAACGATCAATACATGATCGTTGCGTCTAGAGAATTCATTGAAAAAAATCGCAATTCAGTGATGTTATATGATGGTTTTAATTTTAAAAGTATCCATTCGTTCAATTACGATATTCAAGTTGATGCACTTGCCAGTTTTGAGAACAATGTGTACTTCCCTATTTATAATGTGGATGAAAGCTGGAATGTTTTATGCAAATTAAATATGGATTCAGGCGAAATTACCTACATTCCCCTACCCGAAGCATTTCGGAATTTGCCATGTAAAGATTATAATTTAGATTATTTTAGTTTTGATAGAGCCACCCAAAAGGCGCATATTTTTATGGCCAATTCTAAACTCTCCTTCACTAGCCCATTAACCGTTTTTTCGTACGATTTAACAACAGGCGAATTTTCCCAATCCACGCTGGAGGCCTACCAACATTTAGGGACATCCAATTCGTATCATTATTATTGGGATCAATCTTGGAAACTCTATTGTAAAAATTTAAGCAATCCCGACTCAAAGCCGCAAAAAATAGCTTTAAGCGGAAGTTTAAGCTTTCCAATCGCGATTAGTGGCTCGGAAATTATGTTTTTCAGAAGCAAAGAATCTAAAGGAGTAACTGCTTTTCCAACTAAGGATCAATCGAATTATGGGGTACTTAAAGATGGTGTGTTAATGGAGATTGAAAACGGTGCTTACCAGTCCGAATTTAATTCAATTAGGTGCAAAAATGAAGGGAAAGATTTTTATTTTGATTACTCCGAAACAGGAGGTTACCAAAAGAAATTCACTGCCTTTACCAATGTTTATGAGAGTCATGTTTTAAGACCTGGAATTTTTCTGTTGGTTGTGCTGCCAAGCGATGCCCAAAATCTGTATGAAAACAACGCCCCAGCCGTGCCTGATTTTGACGAAGAATATGAAGCGCGAATTGTTAACTTTTTTGAATCGGGGAATTCAACGTTTATCTTAAACTCACCCGATTCGTGGTTTGGTAAGTGTTTGGAGTTTGAAAAATGTGTCAACGCTAACCTCGCTTGCGAGGACCTCAAAAATGAATTAGCCCGCGTAAACCTTTCTGGTAAATTGAGTGAGTGCGAGTATTTGTTAGGTGTGTTAACAGGCTCCAGAAAAGATTATTTAGAAATTAAGTACGGAAGTTCTAATTACGAAACCTTAAAAACTGACCTCATTTACATTAAAAGCGCCATTATTCGGGTACAGGAGAAGTTGTAGTTGAGTTTAAAATTCAAGCACTCGTTTTAAGAGCCTTGCGACTTTGCCAAGGTTTAACTTTCTGCTGCGTTAAGGACATAAGCGGCATCCTTTTTTGGCGTCGGCTTGTGCGTGGAAAAAAGATACAGCGGTTGGCCTGCCCCTGACATCCCGACGTTTCAGTCGGGATGTCAGGGGAACGCCCTAGTAAAAATAATTATAAGACTTATGATGTCAATTCGGCGAATCAATTTTACTTTTGTTTAAATTTCGAGTAAAATAACGGATGAACGTCCGTTTTGATTTGAATAATCGGCCGAATGATAAGAATGATTTTAATTTTAAGCATTATTTTCGCTATGACCTCTTGCGGCGAAGGTAAATCCGCTTTTAACCATGTCAATTCAGAAAATAAAACTGAAAGTGCTTTCGCCGACGATTATACTGCTTTGGAAGAAACGGTTGACTTATTTTGGTTGCGTGATTTGGTGGATCATACTGGCCAAGAACTTGGTTTTATTTCGCTTTCAGATAGTTATACCTTGAGTGAGCACGAAGACTCGTTGGCTGTTCCAATCCTAGAAGAAATGGAAAGTGGGGACCTTCAATACATCCCTTTAACGGCGCCCTATCGGAACCGATTTTTAGAAGCAACAAACATAACAGAAACAGACAGCGTTTTCATTTACGATTATGTTACCAATGTGCTGTTGGCTTTTCCCGTTCACGATTTAAAGGTGGCAGCAAACTTGAACATTTACACCAATGCAGATGAATGTCCGTGCAGCCAGTATGAATACATGATTGGGTTTGAGGTGGCAAAAAACAAATTAGCTGGACTTAGCGCCTATTTTTATACTACCTTGGTGGCTGTGGGAGCCGAAAATCCGTTTGTAAAAGGGCACTTAAAGCCTGTGGTTTGGGAAAAAATTAACCCTGAAAAATTCCCTTCAAAAAAAAGCAAATTAACGCCTTCGCAAACACAATACACACATAAAAATGCGCGCAAAGGCCCCATTTATTTTTATGAAATACCCAACTACCAAATTTTTGTGCAAGATTATACCGATTCGACCAACCTAAATTATATTTTGGACAGGCATGTACTCGTAATAGATATAAATTCGGGGAAATTAACCACTGAGCTCATGTTAAGTGAATCGGAAAGTGCTAGCCTTGTTCCACTGTCAATTCAAATGGAGGCTGCCGATGAACTATTTATGGAAAAACAATGGGCGGGCAAACTTTTAAAAAACCAACCCGATGTTATCTTTGGTTTTGAATCAGTTTCGTTTGGGTGCCCT
>JADZFJ010000004.1 GCA_020849935.1 Crocinitomix sp.
ATTCGATTCGAAACGCAAAACCGTGAGTTTTGCACGCTCACCGGAACCTATCGAGGAAAAGAACTCTCTGTGATCTCCACCGGAATTGGGACGGACAATATTGATATTGTGTTGAACGAATTAGACGCCATCGTCAACATCGACCTCGCCACCCGCACCGAAAAACCACAAAAAAAATCATTGGATTTAATCCGAATCGGAACCTGTGGCGCTTTACACGCGGACATCGTGCCTGGATCACACGTTATTTCAAAATATGCTATTGGTTTAGATGGGGTTGCCCATTTTTACCAAATGCCCTACACGGCAGACGAACAGGACGCCTTGGCAAATTTTAAACAATCCACGCAGTGGAGCGCGCACTTGAATCCGCCTTACATCAAAAAAGGAAACGACCGGCTAGTCGACTTGTTAAAAGAAGGAATGGAAGTGGGAATAACAGTCACTGCCAACGGATTTTACGGACCACAAGGCCGAGCTATACGAATCCCCTTAAGCGTTCCCGATTTCAAAGAAAGCATCCGAAAATTTACATGGGACCATACCAGAACCACCAACCTCGAAATGGAAACCTCAAGTTTATATGCACTTTCCAGCGCACTTGGGCATTCGGCGGTTACGGTTTGTTTAGTACTTGCCAATCGCTACAGCAATACATTCGAGCCAAATTATTCGCAAAAAATGGCAAACTTGGTGGAAATCATATTACATAGATTAACAAAATAGCGTTAAAAACATTTTATTCCACCTATTTTCTTGCAGCTTTAAGTAATTTACCTTTGTCGAGGTGAAAACTTTAGAACCATTAAATCATTCAAGAATAAGTTCGCTTATTCGCCTTGCGGAAGATCCTGATCCACGTGTTTACAGTCACGTGAAATCAGAATTGGTACAAATGGGCGAGCGGGCCGTTCCAACACTCGAGCAGAGTTGGAGTAATCATACCATTGACGACCGTCACCGCGAACGAATTTTTGAAATCATGCGCCAAATTCAAATCAACGAAATAAAAGTTGAATTGGAAAATTGGCGCGCCTCTTCCAACCGCGATCTTTTAAAAGGAGCGCTCATCATCAGTCGTTTTCAATTTCCCAACATCGATTTTGAAAAAGTAGAACAAGAGTTGGAAAAAATCAAACAAAAAGTCTGGCTCGAAATTAATGAAGAGCACACCGCGTTCGAAATTGTCAAAATATTTAACCACGTCTTGTTCGATATTTGTGGATTTAAACCTACCGAAAACGGCTTTTATTCGCCACAAAATTCGTTCATTAACACGGTTTTAGAATCTAAACGAGGCAATCAATTAAGTTTGTCCATTTTGTATTCCGTCATTGCGCAAAAATTGCAAATCCCTATTTACGGCATCGATTTGCCCAACCATTTTGTACTCGGGTTTTTGGACGAGTTTCAAACCTTGAAAATGCTTGGAATCAACAATAACGAGCGCAACATCCTTTTTTACATCAACCCCTTTAGCAAAGGCCGAATTTTTGATCAAAATGAAATCGAGAATTATTTAAAAAGCTTGAATTTGCCTTTAAGAAACCACTATTTCGAGCCATGCAGCAATTCCGAAATCTTAAAACGAATGATCGGAAACCTCACCTATGCCTATCAAAAAGTTGGCGAAGAACAAAAAGTGTTCGAGCTCAACGAAATAAAAATGGTCTTAGAATAACCTTCAACATTCCTTTTTTTCTTTAAAAGTTTGGGCAAATAATTTCTGGCTTTCGGTTCCTCAGCCACAAATTACCGGGCTGTCCCCTTTAGTCGTATTTTGGTCTCAATCCCAACAAGTTGGGCATCAACCAAAATCCTCGCTGCCAGTACCATCCCTTTTGCGAAATCTTGATTCTTTCTTTCGTCGGTGGTCAAATATCGCACATGTTTTTGATCATAAACTTGATCAATTTCGGAAGTAAATGCTTTCGAAAGTCCGCCTGCCACAAAAAAAAGTGATCGATTCTCGAAAAAAAAACTAATTTAAAGCACTTTAATTTAGTGAAATGAAAAAAAATAGCTTCCTATATCTTTCAATATTGTCATTAGTTGTATTGAGTTGCGCTCAAGGATCTAATGAACCAGAGAAAAATTTGAATAATCAAAATGAAACTTCAACAAGTAATGAAATTTCTACAGATAGTCTACTATCCGATAGTATTGACAATCAAGCCGTCGAAGAGAAATTTTTGATCACTCAAAATTCGGTTGGCTATTTCAAACTCGGTTCGGCATGGCAAAGTTTCGCCAAAAACGATTATAATTATGAATTTGTAGAAGGAATTGGATCTTGTGTTGATGCGTGTTGTAATGGTGGACACGATGTTGGAAAAGAATTAACCGTTGATGAGTACGGTTGGGTAGAAAATGCGGAGTTAACGATAGGCGCCACCCTTTTTAAAGATGCCGAAACATTTGAAGATGAAATAGAACGCAAAAGATTTAAAGATAATAAAGACGTGTTTTATATCACTTCAGACAATTGTATGGGTTGGTATTACAAAGACAAGGTTAGATACATCATTGTGTACTCAACTGATTTTAAAACAAGTGAAGGCATTGGAGTAGGGACAACGCTAGAAGCGGTAAAGGAAATAACCAATGAATTTACCATCAATATTGGTTGGCTTGAAGAGGACGCAAATGCTGTACAATTAGTTTTAAAAAAATATCCAACAATAAAATTTATTTTAGATGTTGAGGACGCCAAGGGAGGCTATGAAAAATTGAGCACGCTTGGTGAAACTGCTAAAATTTCTGATTTTAAAAAAGAGACTAAAATCCGAAGTGTAATTGTTAGTGAATAAATTACGTGTAATTAAATCCTTAAAAAAGATTATTTATGCTCTAAACCAACCCCCTCCGATAATGCGAAAGCAAAATCCCAGTCGCCATAGCTACGTTTAACGATTCAGTTTCGCCCACTTGCGGAATCATCACCTCTTTGCTCAGTTTTCGAATCAACTCAGGTGAAATTCCATGCGATTCGCTGCCCATAACAAGCGCCGTTTTTTTCTGAAAATTTGTTTGGTAAAGACTGGTACCACCTAATGTGGCCCCCAAAATATCAAAATTATTTTCTTTTAATTTTTCAATCGCTAGGTGCAAATCCGTCCGGTAAAAATTAACCCGGTAAACCGCCCCCATCGAGGCTTGAATTACTTTAGGGTTAAACAAATCAACCGTTAAATTGGAGCCAATAATTTGTCTTACCCCAAACCAATCCGCGGTGCGAATAATCGTACCTAAATTGCCCGGATCGTTAATGGTGTCTAACAATAAAATTAAATTGTCTTCGGCAAAATCAATCGGCGTTTCTTTTGGATATTTTACCACTGCAAGCACCTTGTTAGGCGTCGTTAAACCAGAAATGCGCTCCAATTCAGCAGGTGAAATTTCAAACGTATGAATGTGTTTGGGCAAAGGGGTGGTAAATTCTTTGGTGTAAAAAATACCGTCTACCTTAAAATGAGTGTGCAGCAATAATTCCTTAACTAATTTCTCTCCTTCAATGACAAATAAACGATTCAAATCGCGATACTTCTTAATTTGAAGAGATTTGACTAATTTTATTTCGTTTTTTGAGAGTGACATCCCGCGATTCCATTATTTTTGCAAAGTTACATTTATTAATGATAAAAAGAGTACTACTAGTTCTGTCAATTGTTTTGTGTTTTGTCGTAGCAATAAGTTGTCGGCAAGCAAAAAATGTGCAAGAAGGTAGCTACTTATTAAAAAGTAACGAAATCAGCTTTGTCGAAATAAAAAAAGGCAAGGTAAAGTTGGAATCGGATCATGACTTAATTGATGCAAGCGAATTATACTCCTTAGTACGTCCAACTCCCAACCGCCGTGCCAAACTCTTTTTCTATAACCGCATCGACACCACACGGCATAAAAACCAAGTCGAACGAAAAGAA
>JADZFJ010000005.1 GCA_020849935.1 Crocinitomix sp.
AAGAAAAAGAAAACCAGTATTATTTATTGCTCCGGTGAGTTTTGTGGCGTATGATCCGAAAACACCCCCATAATCTTGATAAACGCTCAAATGTAGATTTTCGGATTGAAGTAAATCAAAGTTTCTTTCCATTACTTTTACAAATTCTGGGTCAGTTTCAAATAATAAATCTTCTAATAATTGAAATTGTTCATTTTTCAGCAGATTTAACTTTTTGATCGATCTTCTGGACTTCTTCGAAGATAATCCTTCAATTAGTAATGATAACTCCAGGATGCGATTTTTTTTGTTCATTAAAATGTATGGTGATGGTTTGTTACGTGTTGAGGTTAACGCCAACTGAAAGGTTTATGGGTAGGCAGGTCGAAGAGGGTATCATTTATTTCTTGATGTTCAATATTCACAGCTCGCATTCGCAAGGTATATGTTGGATTACTGACTTCATAAGAAAGCATATACGATTTCATAATTTGTAAAATTTCTCCACTGAAGTTTTCTTTCCAATTTTTATAAGGTTCAGGATTTAGATACAAATTAGATGAATAGAAGTATTTAAAACTTAATGTGTCACCATCGCCGCCTTTCTCGTAGCCAGCATATTTAATCGATGTACAAGGAAGGTCACAAATGGTGTCAAGTTCGCCTTCTTCTTTATTGACAAGCGCCCATTCAGATTGAGCGGCGTTCCAAATTAAAACGGAGTCATAGTTCATAAATTCTTCATAAATTACGTTTTGCTCTACATTAAATCCTCGAGAATAATATCCTTCGGAACCGCTGTTGGGAAATCTGCGAAAAATACTCCCGTCATCGTTGATATATATAATTGCTTTGTTTCCATAAAGTTCGTCGTAATACTGAGCATTATTTACTGCTAAAAAACTATCTTTTACTTCAATTGAAACATCATAAGTAATAATGCCTTCAAACGATTTGATGGTTGTGTCTAAATCGGTTTCGGTTTTTTCTTGCTGATTGGCATTGCAACCAAACAAAAGAAAGATAATTGCGATTGGAATAAATTTGATCATGATTATTTCTTATTAAAATTAGCGAAATAAAACCGAATTAAAGGATTTGAACTAGTTTTTTAAAAAGGTGATGTAATAAATTTACCATTCAATCATTAAAAAGAGAGTTCCGCAAAAACCTACAATTGTTTTCTCATTTTTAAATGTGGAATTCCATCTTCATTAAAATACTCAGCTTCTTTTTGGTACTGATTTTTAGTATAGAAATTTACCGCGGTATCACGGGCATGGCAATAGATTGTCACGAAGTTTCTTTCTTTGGCCAATTTTTCGCATAAAACCATCATGTGTGAGCCAATATTTTGACTTCTTAAATTTTCTGAAACAACAACTCGCTGCATTTTCATGCGATCTCCTTCAGGAACAAGCACAGCCGTTGCGACGAGTTCGTTTTCCAAAAAACCGGCAATTTGGACATGATTTTCTTCTTCTTCGAGTTCCTTCGCCGTAAATTTACTTCCAAGCGGCGCTCGAAGAATTTTTTCTCTAAGTTTCACCGCCTTTGTCCAATCAGGACTTTTATATTTTATCTCTTTAAATGTAGTTGTCATATAGTGTAACTAACGGCAGTCTTTTTAAAAAATTCAATTTAGGTTTCAAGTTCCACTTTATTTGAAAACTTTCTGATTAAAATTAGCGAAATAAATTTGATTTGAGGGGTTGGAAATTGTTTTTTAAAAATTGATGTAATTTGAAGAAGCACACTCTTTTGAATTGTTTAAGCAGAAAATGGAAGCTGATAAATAAATTGGTCAAAGCACGTCATTCCTCCACTAAATCCTACGATTCATGATAAACTTCATAAGGAACACCCCATTCAAGAAACATTTTGCGCAAAGAGGCACGCGCTGTTCTACTTAAACCATGGAGCCTAGGATTGGAACGAGTTAAATTTATCATGTGCGGAAAAGTTTGAACACTATTACAACCCAAACAAACTTCTGAATATTCCATTGGAACGTTTTCATCATCGTAAACGACGATTGCTAAAGTTGGTAGAAAACATCCTGCGGCGGTGTTGTTGTAGGATTCAGGATCATTAAGAACCTTACAATATGCGGCATATTGTTCTTGACTAATTTCTTTTCCACCTGATCTTCTGCATTCCCAAGTGGCCGATTTTTCACTTTCGCCAGCAACATAATATGCCAAGATTTTATTTCCGATTTTCCACGGGAATTGATGTGGGTTTTTAAGTTTACCTGCTGACCATTTATTTTGATATTTCCTGTGGTATTGATTACTTTCAATCCGGCTTTGTTCGAGCCAAATTTGCACGCTATCTATTTCGTTTAATTGAGTTTCTATGCTATTGTTTGTTGTTAAATCGTTTTGATTTTCTTGCGAAGTGCATGCGGTGATTAAAACTATAATTACGATTAGAATTTTATACATATTTAAATTACTAATGAACCTAAGTTAGTTCAAAAACCCGATCTCCTTAAAAAGGGGAAGAATAAAGTTAGACAAATAAAATCAGTTGCGTAAATATAAAATTCCCCCCGCGTGAGTGGTAAAAACGGCAAGAAAATTTGTCTTATACAATTTGTATAAAGAAACCCTAATTAAATCTGCAATTACTTCACCACCATGGAATTAATTCGATTTAATCTTTGAAAATAATTATTTGATCCTTTAGTTCCCACTATTCAAGAGCTAGTTTTTTTTCTTGCTCCTTTTTTCTTTTTTTGCGCAGAAATATATTCGCTTATAAGTTTTTCTTCCTCCTTTGTCAATGGTCTATTAACGACCACAAAATCAATTTCTAACTGTTCTTTAACGGTTCTCATTTCACTAATTTTTAAAATACTTACCTATAAACCTGAGTTCGATTATTAACAATTTGATTGTCAATATATTATTGAATAATTATAAAAATGAGTGAAATACTTTTAGTATCTTTAAGTTGTTGAAATTTAAATATTTAAACTAAAATTATGTATTTCACTCAAGATAAAATTACTGAAATTTTCTATTTAACGGACGAATTTTGCTCTGAATTTCAAAAAACTATTAATGGTTATATATTAGGAAATACTCCAAAAAGAAAACCAAAAATGAGTGACAGTGAAGTGATAACAATTCTTGTGATCTTTCATGGAATGCAACATCGAAATTTGAAACATTTTTATCTCAATTATGTTCAAAAACACTTGAGCCATTTATTTCCTTCTACCGTTTCGTATAACCGTTTCGTTGAATTATCTCAACAAGTTAACTTGCCAATGACGTTATTTTTGAAAATGCAATGTTTGGGTAATTGTTCGGGAATATCGTATGCGGATTCTACACCTGTGAGGGTGTGTAAAAATAAAAGAATTAAACGCAACAAAGTATTTAACGGCATTGCGACTATAGGAAAATCTACGATGGGTTGGTTTTATGGATTTAAATTACATCTTGTTGTAAATGAGAAAGGTGAGATCTTGAATTTTGTTATAACACAAGGAAATGTTGATGATCGAGAGCCTTTGAAAAGCCAAAAATTTTTAGAGAAAATAAAAGGTAAATTATATGCCGATAAAGGATACATTTCCTCAAAATTAACACAACTTTTGTTCGTAGATGGCATTCAACTGATCACTGGAATAAGAGACAAAATGAAAAATTGTTTACTTGAATTAAAAGACAAAATACTACTTAGAAAAAGATCAGTTATTGAAACGATTAATGATGAGTTAAAGAATATTTGCCAAATTGAACATTCAAGACACCGAAGCTTTGAAAACTTTATATCTAATCTCATTTCTGGATTAATTGCATACAGCTTTTTTCCTAAAAAACCTTCAATCAAGTTTGACGTAGAACAAACAAATCAACTCACACTTTTTTAATCGAACTCAGGTTATTAACGATAAGAATATAATTTATGAAATCCTACCATTACATACACGAGGAACTCGACCATCTGAAGCGAGAAACCGAAAATAGAAGTCCAGAATTGGTGCTGATTTGTGGTGAAATGAATTTTTCTGTAATGAGCAATGCCATCGATATTATCACCGAAAAATTAAAAAAATTGGCGATAAAACAGGCTAAAATCACGAAAGCGAAACTGCTCACGACTGAATTAATCCAGAATGTTTTTAAACACGGACAAAAAAACAATATCAGTGACAGTTATTTCGCCATGTACATTGATGATGATTCAAATATCATCTTACACTCTGGAAATGTTACCGATAATATCACCTTTAAACGACTTTCAACCGCATTAGATTCGTACAGTAAAAAAACGGATCATGAAATTAAAGAGTTGTATATCAAATCGCTTCGTGAAAACGAATTAAAAGAAAATGACAATGCCGGTTTAGGTTTAATAACCATGTTTTTACGAACAGATAGTTCCGTAAAATACAGTTTTTCTCCTGCCAATGAAAACGATATTTATTATCGAATCGAAATTAAAATAACCACCAATTAAGCACCCCCATGTTACTCTTAAATAAAACATCAAAAACCCCCCTAATCAATTTTGATTTTAACGACAAGAAGCTAACAATTGTTGGAATCTGCGTGC
>JADZFJ010000006.1 GCA_020849935.1 Crocinitomix sp.
AAATCTTGTGTAAATACTTTTGATTCTGTTTCTCCAATGGTAATTACGATGGCTTTATCGGCAAAATAATCTGTTTGCGTTGCACGCATAAATAATTCTAAATCTGGAATTAATTCATGTTCGTAATACCCATTTTCATCTGCATAAATTTCAAAATGTGGCCAAACATAAGAAACATCCTTAAATTCAATTTTGGCATTTGGGATAATTTCTTTGGTGGTTTTGTCATAGACATATCCCTTGATAGAAAATCGGATTTCTGGACTTCTAAATTGGTATAGTTTATTACAATGAACATTTAAGCTGTAAATCGAATCACATTCGGAACAAACCTCGCGATTGGAGGTGAAAAAGCCATTTTGTAGTTTTTCATCTATGATGTAATAATTGTCGTCCGCACTTGAGTTGACCGGAGCTCCTAAATTATTTGCTTGTTTGTACACATCCGTCTCTGCATCGTAAATCGAATAAAAAATATCTTCACCCCCAAATCCAATGTGTCCTGTGGATGAAAAGTACAGGGTTTGACTTTTCGTATGAAAGAAGGATGAAATTTCATCACCAGAGGTATTGATGGCATTTCCTAAATTTATCGCGCGCCCAGTTTGGCCATCAGGTGTTAATTTCACATACCATAAATCCAATCCACCTTCACCACCTGGACGGTCGGATGAAAAATATAGTTTTTCACCATCGCTAGAAAGGGACGGAGACAAGGATCTAAATCCATCAACATTCACATGCGGATCTAAAAGATAGGGTTCTAACCAACTTCCATTTATTTTTTTACCTCCATAAATTTTTGTCTCATTCCGATTATCGGGATTCATTCGGGTAAAGTAAATGGTATTTCCGTCGGAAGATAAAACGGCATTCCCCTCGTGAAAATCTTGCGAATTTAAAGGGTAGGGCAGTCTTTCAGCTTGGCCAATAGAACCATCAGGATTAATTGGCGCCAGATAAAGGTCTAACAGAAATTTTTCAAGTGGGTTTGTAAGCGAATCATTGATGTTTTCAAGGGGGCGCGCACTTGAATAAAGAATATAATTGTCGGCAACGTACGAAGTACCATAATTCGCAGTGCCCTTGTTGACATCGCTTGAAACCTCAACAAGTTCAATTTTACTTTCGCTATTGGTAGGATTTAGTGCGAACTGACAACTCACAATTTTCGATGCTGCCTCTTGATAGAATTTATCTTCTGGGTCTCCATTTTCGGATTGATATTGTTCAAATTGAACCTTGGCCTCTTCAAATTTTTCATTGTACATTAAAGAAAGACCGTAATAATATCGCGCATGTTTAAATTCAGGGTCGGTATAATTTATCGCTGCTTGATACCAGAGTTCGGCATTTTCATAATCATCTGCATTTAAATAAGCACTTGCCAGTTTGTTGATCAATGAAATTTCTTTTTTGGTAGGATTAGCGGGAGGTACGATATTTCCTTGTTCATTTTTTTTAGGTTCCTTGTAGGTGGTTGTGATTTCGTAAGGATAATAGGCAGCTTCTTCTCCTTGTTTAACTTTGTACAAAATAAACGCATAATAGTATACAGCGTTTGTGTACTGACCATTCACCATGGCTGCATCTCCCATTTTAAGCAACTCGGCATTTGTTTGGCTGAATGAGCCAAGCGAAAGCAATGTAAAGATTAACAACGAAAGTATTCTAATCATATTTTAGGACAGGTCGGTGCAGGATTTGGATTAGGTCGGCTCAAGATATAGGTGAGAGACATTTCTGTTCCTCCTCTTCCACTTGAAACACTTGACAAACTTGACGTGTTGATGTCATAGCTCAGTCGTCCGATAAAATTACCATATTTTGCACCAAATTCGATGATTGCAGCGTCTTCATTTCTAAAAATCAAGGTACTCAGTAAAAATAAATCGTATTGTTCTAAATAAAATTGCCCTCCAATGGCATACGTAAATTCCGAAGCTTTGTCTTGATACTGATAAAAAATCTTAGGTGTTAAGGCGATTTTAGGATTGATGACGACTCTTGCTCCTCCAATAATTTGTGGTCGAATAGCCAGTCGGTTGGATTCGCCTAAAAATGATTCTATTGGTCGATTTAAATGATAAAACGTGATACCTCCAAAAGGGTTTACTCGGTTATTGGGTTTATTATAAAAATACATGGCCCCAACATTCAAATCAAGTTTAAAAATTCCATTATTAGCAAAATTTTCACCTGTTGATAATGACGTATTAAATTCCCCACCATTGGTTTTGACATATTGATTCGCAAAGGTAAGGGAGGAGGCATTTATCGATTTTTGAAAAAATCCTATTTGCGTTCCAAAACTTAAACTATGAAATTTTTCATCACCGAACGAAAAGCGATAGGATGCCGATGGTAAAACACCAACAACGTTATACCCTCCTGTTCCAGCTCTAAAATTAGCAATCTGGCCACCAAAAGCCCAATTCTTTTTATAACGCATATCAAAACTCACCAAACCTGTGGTAAATGGTTTGGTTGCTACAGCAGCCCATTGTGTTCTGTAATGCCCATGAATTCTATAATCACCTTTAAAAACTCCTGTTAAGGCAGGATTTACATTAAGAGGTGCAGCGTCATATTGAGATAAATGGAAATCCTGACTCATCCCATCAGAAATAGCCACTATAAATACAAGCAAGGAGATAAATACTTTCATTCGTTCTTATCTGATTAAAGATACATCGCCGGATAAAACATGTTCTTGTCCATCAAAGGTGACAACTTTAGCTACATAAACATAAACTCCTAATGGTTGCGGTTCATTTTTGTATGTGCCATCCCAACCAACTGCATCTACTTCGGTAGTTTCATAAACGACCTCGCCCCAATTGTTGAAAATCGTGAATTCAACCGCGCTGAAATTACCGCCTAAAATCATTAAAAAGTCATTGTTTCCATCTAAATTTGGTGAAAAAGCCGAAGGAACAAGCGGTCCGTGATACACAGGAACAATGCGTACGGCAGTGTCTTTACAGCCAAGTTCATCTGTCACCACTAATTCAACATTGTATTCACCTTCAATAATATAGGTATGGATTGGATTTTGAATCGAATTTGTTGTACCATCTTTAAAATCCCAATCCCAAGCTACGATTGGCGAACCATTTGGAATTGATAAATCTGTAAAACTAATTGGTACATAAAGTTTAGCACTTTCAGGATCCACACTAAATGCCGCCGTTGGACCTGCTCCAATTTGAACATTGATGGTGGTATCATTTGTACATCCAAACTCTGATACAACCGTTAAAGTGATTGGATAATTTCCAGCACTTGTAAATTGGTGAATCGGAAACTGGTTGGTATCGATTGCTGATCCATCCCCGAAATTCCAATTCCAAGAAATAACAATTGAGTTTCCTACATTCGAAGAATCCACAAACAAGGTTCCTCCGTTGACACATGGAGTAGGTACTTCAAAATCTGCCACAGGAATAAAATGAGAACGAACTTCTTGTGTGATGGTATCACGACATCCATTTTCTGAGATGACAATTAATGATACCTCAAATATTCCCGGCGTTGAAAAAGTATGAATTGGATTCACTACTGCTGATGTTATACCGGGTTCGAATGTCCAAAAATAAGTTTCAATAGGATCCGTGCTTTCTGAGGTGTTTACAAAAGTGGTTGGTTCACCAAAACAATTTTCATCAAATGTAAATCCAGGTTCAGGACTTGGAATAATTGAAACCACTAAGGTGTCATATTTCGCAGGACAACCTCCATTATCAGCCGATTCAAAATAAATAATCACCGATCCATCCGCTAGATCTTCTGTGCCATGCAAATAGGAAGTGAGATCACCAGTTTCAGGATCAAAAATTCCATCTCCACTTGTGGACCAAGCTCCGTCTCCTGTACTTGAATTAGAATTTAGCACCAAAGGGAAACCTGAACAAATGAGGGTATCACTCATTGCGGTAATCGAAACAGGATCATTAAATGTTACATGCACCGTATCCACATCCTCTGGACACCCCGAAAAATTAACCGTATTGACATAAATTGTTACAAATCCTGATGAAATATCTAATGGGCCAAATGTGTAGGTAGTTAACGTACTTTCATCATCTGAAAAAGTTCCATCACCTTCTGTTGTCCAAATCACACCAGATTCGAAAGCTAAAGTTGCTTCCAAATTAATATAGGTGGAATCCTCACACACTTCGATATCTTCACCCGCATTAATATTTGGATCACCGAGGTATAAAATTTCGATGGTATCGGTTTGCGCTTCACAAAATCCGTTGCCAACCGTGGTAAGTACAAGATTAGAATACCCTAAAGTTAATTCATCTAAGGTTGGGAAATACGTCGCATCTAAATCAGTTGCGGAAGGTGAAAAAACACCACCATCCCCCGACCAAATTCCACTATCTGCGCCAACAATCACACCGTTTAATGTCAATGCAGGATCCATCAAACATACCGCAGTATCTTCTCCAGCGAATGGGGTAGGTGAACTTTGAATATGGATGGATTGCACCACCGTATCGGTACAACCAACACTTGAATGTACCACAAAAGTCACAACGTAATCACCACCAGTTGAATAAGCATGAGTTGGGTTTTGTAAATCAGAAATTATTAAATCACCAAAATCCCATTCCCACTCAGTTAACGTGGTACCAACCAAAGTAGTTGACAAATCTAAAAAGTCGATATCTGTTAAAGCACACGCCGTATCAGGCATAAAAAATGCGCCATCTAAATCGGAAATCACCACATCTAACGTCGTTGAAGTTTCACAAACCGTACCTCTTTGAGCAATTAAAGTTACTGTATATGTTCCGTACGATCCATAAGTAAATGTAGGATTTTCGAGGTTACTTGTATCAGCAGGTGAGCCTGTTCCAAAATCCCACCAAAAATCTCCTGCACCTAATCCACTTCCATTCACAAAATCTACTGTCAGTCCATTGCAGAAATCGGTAGCGCCAATTAAAGCTACGGGCGAATCATAAATTGTAATTTCCCTTGAAAGTGTGTCCGTGCATCCAATCGTAGAAATCACCACCAAAGTAATGGTATAAGTTCCAGGGACAGTATAGCCATAGCTTGGGTCAGGAGAAGTCGAAGAAGAACCATCGCCAAAATCCCATTCCCAACTAAAAATACTTCCATTTACATTGGTTGACAAGTCTTCAAAATCAATCAATACGTTGGAACAAATCGAATCAGGCGCATTAAAATCGGCAATGACATTCGAGATCATAAAAACTCGTGTGGCAGTGTCGGCACAATAGGTATTCGGTTCGCTATACAAAGTCACTGTATAAATTCCATAATCTGGAAAAGTAAAGGTTGGATTAAACAAATTACTTGTATCCGCTGGGTCACCTGTTCCAAAATCCCAATGAAAATTTTCGACGTCTAACGAACTCGTATTCGTAAAGGTGACTTCTAACCCGATACATCCCATAATTGGTAAAATTCCTGCGCCTGGACGGGCACGCACATGTACTGTTTTTGTGATCGTATCTGTACAACCTACGTCAGAACTAACGATTAAACGCACCACATAGTCGCCTGGAGTAGGGTATGCATGTGTTGGATTTTCTAAGGCGGAAGTTCCTCCATCCCCAAAATCCCAATTCCAAGTATCTAAAACCCCATTAATTTGAGAGGTTGAATTGTCAGTAAATACAATTGGTTCGTGCGCGCAAGCTGTATCTTGAACAATAAAATCAGCGACAACGCCCGACACAATTAATTCAATTTCAGTCGTATCTGCACAGGTGGTTCCTTTTTGAGCAATCAATGTCACTGTAAAAGTCCCTGGAGCATAAGGTGTATAATCAAAAGTTGGATCTTCCACAATACTTGTATCCGCAGGATTTCCTGTACCAAAATCCCACCAAAAACCAATTGCACCCGGTCCACTTTCATTGATAAAATCAATCACATAACCAGAACATCCATCAACATCTCCAATTCCAGCATTTTGAGGCGGAGGACAATTCAATACATTAAATTGAAAATCTCGTACAATTTCGCCGATTTTAACCCCATCACGATATTCTTCTACCATGACGCCAACTACGTATTGTCCAATCGCTTCTGGAATTCCATTGATTATACCAGTCGAACTAATTGTTAAGGCCACACCGCCAATCGCATTCAGCGGATTCGAGGCTGAAAAGCCAGGAATATAAACCACTTGGGGAAATGTTATATTGTCAGGAGGTGTTCCCAACAAATCTATTGTTGGATAATACAAAGATGGATCGTAATGATCAGGATGATCCCATGAACGACCTGTATAGGGTCGATAAAATGAATAAACTAAGGAATCTCCATCCACATCTGTGGCACCAAAATCTAAGTCTAGATCATATCCTTGACACACAAAAACGGGTGGAGAATTTGAAAAAACGGGACTTGAATTCGTGAGATAGAGCGAATTGTCAGGAATATACGCGTAAAAGGTTTCTCCTGCTTGCAAGGGAT
>JADZFJ010000007.1 GCA_020849935.1 Crocinitomix sp.
GATTCATAGACAATGAATTAAAATTTGTTTGTTATACCGATCATCAAATATTTGAACGCTACCACCGATTTCGATTAAAAGAAGGATTTAAAAAAAATCAACAAGCCCTTACCTTAAAAGAAATCTACAACCTTCAAAAAGGTGATTATGTGACGCATATCGATCATGGCATCGGAATTTTTTCGGGATTGGAAATTATTGATGTCAATGGAAAACCACAAGAAGCCATTCGGTTGATCTATAAAGACAATGATGTTTTATATGTGTCGATTCATTCTTTGCATCGAATCTCAAAATATTCTGGTAAAGAAGGCACCTTGCCAAAAATGAATAAAATTGGCTCTCAAACTTGGGCAGCCACAAAAAGTAAAACCAAAGCAAAAATCAAAGAAATTGCCTTTGATTTAATTCAACTTTATGCCAAACGAAAGGCAGAGGCAGGATTTGCTTACTCACCTGACACCTATCTTCAAAACGAATTGGAGGCTTCTTTTATTTATGAAGATACGCCCGATCAATTAAAAGCCACTTTGGCGGTGAAAGAAGACATGGAATCCACTTCGCCAATGGACCGTTTGGTGTGTGGTGATGTTGGATTTGGAAAAACAGAGGTTGCTATTCGCGCAGCATTTAAAGCCGTCGCTGATAACAAACAAGTGGCGGTATTAGTTCCTACAACCATTTTGGCGCTACAACATTACAAAACATTTAAAGAACGGTTGGATCGTCTTCCTTGTAATGTGGATTATATCAACCGATTCAAATCGACAAAACAAGTAAATGATACCTTAACCCGCCTGAAAGAAGGAAAAATCGACATCATCATTGGCACCCATAAATTAGTGGGTAAAGAGGTGAAGTTTAAAGATTTGGGATTGATTATTATTGATGAGGAACAAAAATTTGGGGTAGGTGTCAAGGATAAATTGAAACTTTTCCGAGCTTCGGTGGATACCCTCACCTTAACCGCCACACCGATTCCAAGAACCTTACAATTTTCTTTGATGGGTGCGCGTGATTTGTCAGTTATTAATACACCACCACCCAACCGTCAATCGGTAGAAACGGAAGTGATTACCTTCCGCGAAGAACGAATTCGGGATGCGATATCATACGAAGTACAACGAGGAGGACAAGTCTTTTTTGTGCATAATCGCGTACAAAACATCCATGAAATTGGTGGAATGATTCAACGACTTTGCCCTAACATTCGATTGGCCATTGGACATGGGCAAATGGATGGCAAAAAATTGGAAGATTTAATGACCGATTTTATCAATCACGAATACGACGTATTAGTGGCCACTACGATTATCGAATCGGGGATTGATGTATCGAATGCAAATACAATTTTAATCAATGACGCCCAAAATTTTGGGTTGAGCGATTTACATCAAATGCGCGGAAGAGTTGGAAGATCTAATAAAAAAGCCTTTTGTTACCTCATCGCTCCGCCCATGCACACCTTGCCGTCAGATTCTCGCAAACGATTAGAAGCTATTGCCCATTTTTCAGATTTAGGTTCAGGTTTTAACATCTCGATGCGCGATTTAGATATTCGTGGAGCAGGAAATTTATTGGGAGGCGAACAATCAGGATTTATTACTGATATTGGGTTTGAGATGTACCAAAAAATCTTAAACGAAGCTATGCAAGAACTCCGTCAAAACGAATTTAAAGGACTTTTTGAGGAAGATCCTTCGGTGGATGGAGCCGATTTTGTGACCGATTGTATCCTAGAAACCGATCTAGAATTATTAATTCCAGACACCTATATCAATAATGTTGCTGAACGGTTTATGATTTATCAAAGTTTAGACAACACCAACGATTTGGCAGATTTAGAGCGATTTGAATCAAATTTAGTGGACCGATTTGGGACAATGCCGGATGTGGTGCATGAATTAATTAAATCCATTCAATTACGTTGGTTGGCAAAATCAATTGGGTTTGAAAAATTGGTGATTAAATCCAACAAAATGATTGGATATTTTGTCGCAGAACAAGAATCACCTTATTATCAATCCACGCAATTTACAAGGGTGCTCAATTTTATTCAAACCAATCCTTTGGATGCAAAAATGAACGAACAAAACAACAAACTTCGCCTCATTTTTGAACATGTAAAATCAATTTCAAAGGCAATCAAAAATTTAGAACAGATTTAATACGCGCCAAAAAATCTGAGTGACCATTTAAAAATGTGAACTTTATGAAATTGATCCGTGAATAAATTACTTGGAATAGGTAAGTTTCATTTATCTTTGTAAAAAAAATTCAATTATGAAAAAATTAGTTTATTTATTAATTGCCCCTGCCATCTTATTTTCGTGTGGTGGAGGTGATGCCGCTGATTCAGCTGAAGCGACAGATACAACTGCGCAAGTAGAAAACGTGGATTCAACAACTTTAGAAGCTCCCGCTCCAAAAAGTCCACGCTTACAAGCATCTGGCCTTGTGAATGGGGTGCAAGTAGATATTGATTATGGATCACCTTATGTAAAAGGGCGTGTAATTTGGGGCGAATTAGTGCCTTACGACAAAATTTGGAGAGCAGGTGCAAATGATGCAACGGCAATTACTTTTGGAAGCGATGTAAAAGTAAATGGATCAGATGTTAAAGCTGGTACTTATGCTTTGTTTATTACGCCAAAAGCTAGTCCTGATAAATGGACGGTGACCTTAAACGAAGAGTGGAGCAAAGAACTTCACGGAGTTTGGGGTGCTTACGATCACAAACCAGAAAAAGACGTATTGAAATTTGACGTAGCGCCAGTTTTTGGTGAAGAAGTGGTTGAATCATTGACTTTCTCAGTAACTGAAAAAACGGTGATGTTCCAGTGGGAAAAAGCATCTCTTTCTTTTGAGGTGAAACCGAAAAAATAAAAACATTGATTTTTAATGAAAATCCCTGTTCGCTTTATGGTGGGCAGGGATTTTTTGTACACGACCATATTATCGTACCTCCATGTTCCAACGCAAAAATTAAACCGATGACCAATTACAATCCCCAAATTCATAACCGTCGTTCGCTACGATTGCAAGGGTATGATTATTCGAAAGAAGGTTTGTATTA
>JADZFJ010000008.1 GCA_020849935.1 Crocinitomix sp.
AACTTCTGGTGATAGAAAGGGTCAAACTGTCCATTATTAGATTAATGTCTTTTTCTTTGTACACTAAATCCTGAATGAGTAATTCACCTTTGATATTCTCCAAATTAGTTCCTTGGATATTGACATGAATTTTTGATTTAAAAAAATCTGCCAATCCAGATTCTTGCAATTTTAATTCATCAAGTCTCGATTCAGCAATGGTTACATCAAAATCAAAACGCATATCGCCTTTTAAATCAACCAATCCTCGGTATTCCAATTCCAAATTATCATCTTTAACATCTATAACACCTTTAAATACATTGTCGCTGAAATTACCTTCTTTAATCAAGATGTTTTGATAAGCATAATCATTCAGTTCGATTTGTGAAAAATCTCCGGTAAAATGCAGGTCTAAATCCTCCATATTTAACCCTTTCGATCCTTCTTTAATCGAGACATATCCCGAAGTAATTCCTAACAGAGGATTTCCAGACAAAGCACCCAAATCCAAATTCTCAACAATAACATCTTGTCCTGAACCATTTGCTAAACCACATCTAAAATAATAAATTGGATTTTTCTCATCTTTCAAATAGAAGTTTAGCCCATACTCCGATGAAACATTTCCTAAACCTGAGGTAAGATCGCCATCCACCATAAAATTGTCCAAGGTGCCTGAAAAATAACCGTTTTTTAGTTCAATTAAATTCGCTGTTGCCATGGATGCTGGCAGGTCTAAATAATCAGGACCTCCTAAAAATGGTGTTAATTTTATGCGTTCTAAATCGGCAACGGTGGTTTGAAAATGATCAATTCGCTCCAAAAATTCTGCTTTTTGTGAATCAAAATTTGGAATCTTAAAATCGCCTCTAATAATGGTCGAATCGAGCAGAGAGATGTCCATTTTCTTTAAATCCATTCCGTAAACGGGCCCAGAAAAAAGCACATTATTCAAATTAATTTTTGTGTCCATCCCTTTAATTGCGGGAACTAAATAAGCGAGATCAGACAAGTCGACAACGGTATTTCGGATATTTCCTTCAAAAATCACTTTGTGCAGAAAATCAGCATAATCACTTGAACCGTTTGGTGTTTTGAGGGCGAAATGATCTGAAATCAGCAAGGTATTGCTAAAACCAATCTGCAGGTGATCCAAAACAATGGCTGTTGGAGCATAATAAAAATCAGTGCTAAATTTAGACAAGGTTAACCCGCTTCTTTCTCGAAAACGCAAATCTTGAATTTTCATGGACATAACCCCTCCCGCCAATTTATAGTCGGAGAAAGAGCCAGATAAGTTTTTAATGTGAAGATTCGAATAATCGATCCCAAAATCCGCTACTTTCGCATTTTGATCTTGGTATAAAAAGTTGATATTATTCAATACTAATTTTTGAACATTCACCCTAAATGGTTTGCTTTCAGTGGTATCTTCCTCTTCACTGGCAAAATAATCTATAAAATGTTGAAAATTAAAAGTCGAATCGTTTTTATATTTGATGATGTGCGCATGCGAATTTGAAAGTGACACTTCCTTTAAATCAACAAATGACTTGGAAAGACTAAAATCGTCAATTTTCAAATTAATTTGTTCAGAATATAAAAGGGTGTCTTTTATCTTATCTTCGATATAAACTCCTTCGATGTCAATTCGATCAAAAAAAACAATGTCTACTTTGTCAATTCTAATTTCTGTTTTAAGCTCAGAAGACAGATAAGCAGCGGCTTGTTGTGCCAAAAAAGTTTGAAACCAAGAGGTGCGAATTCCAAACCCAATAAGGATAATAAGTAGGAAAACCAGTTCAATTAAAAGATGAATTGAACCTCCGATAATTTTCAATATATTCTTTAGCTTTGCGATGTATTACAAATTTGGCGTAAAAATAATAAAATTGAACGGGAAAGACATCATAATTTTAGGAATTGAATCATCATGTGACGATACTTCCGCCGCTATTTTAAAAAACGGAGAAATT
This sequence comes from Crocinitomix sp., assembly GCA_020849935.1. GTDB lineage: Bacteria > Bacteroidota > Bacteroidia > Flavobacteriales_D > Crocinitomicaceae > Crocinitomix. Next base: position 1,959 of record JADZFJ010000008.1, read on the forward strand.
CTATCAAATATTGTAGCAGGACAAAAAGTACATGAATCATTTGGGGGCGTGGTACCTGAACTAGCTTCGAGGGCGCACCAACAAAACATAATTCCCGTGGTGGAAATGGCGTTAAAGCAAGCCAATGTTGGTAAAAATGATTTGAGTGCGGTTGTTTTTACCCGAGGTCCCGGGCTTTTAGGATCTTTGATTGTTGGTACCAGTTTTTCTAAAAGTTTAGCCTTGGGATTGTCTATACCGCTCGTCGAAGTAAACCACATGCAAGGACATGTTTTAGCTCATTTTATAAAAAATCCTGAAAATAACTATCCATCATTTCCATTTTTGTGTTTGACGGTTTCAGGTGGACATACCCAAATAGTTTTGGTAAAAGATTATTTCGAGATGGAAATTTTAGGTCAAACCATTGATGACGCGGCGGGAGAAGCTTTCGATAAAGCGGCAAAAATAATGGGCTTGCCCTACCCTGGCGGACCTTTAATTGATAAATATGGGAAAGATGGGGACTACAAACGGTTTAAATTTAATATGGCGAATTTGCCCGGGTATGATTATTCATTTAGTGGACTAAAAACCAATATTTTATACTTCTTGCAAAAAGAAATGGCCAATAATCCATCCTTTATTGAAGAAAACTTAAACGACATTTGTGCCTCTTATCAAGCTACGATTATTCAAACCTTGTTTAAAAAATTGATTAAGGCGGCAAATGATTACGAAATCACTGACATTGCCATTGCGGGTGGGGTTTCGGCAAATTCACTTTTACGGAGCGAACTTGGAAGAATTGGACAACGAGAAGGTTGGAACACATTTATTCCAAAATTTGAATATTGTACCGATAATGCGGGCATGATTGCGATTGCGGGCTACTACAAATTTTTAAAGGGTGAATTTGTCGGTCAAGATGTCGTTCCGGATCCTCGCATGAAATTCTAATTTGACGAATCTTTCAATTTATTCAATAATTCATTCTTTTTTCTTCTGGCGAGATTTAGAAGCAGGTCGTTTTCTAATTTTACAAAAAGTCCATCTGTAGAAATCACTTTTTTGATTCGTTTTAAATCCACCAAATGCGATTGATGCACTCTAAAAAAACCGTGATCGACCAACAAATCCTCATACACCTTTAGGGATTTTGAAGAGATGATTCTTTCAGAATTTTCAAGGTAAATTTCAGTATAATTGTTATCAGCTTGGCAATGAACGATCTGATCAATTTCGATAAAACGGATTCCGTCCTTATCCTTTATGCTAATTTTGTTTAAACTTTTATGCTCATTATTGATTAAATGTTTTGAAAACAAGGTAGCCATTTTTTTTGTCCTTATTTCGATTAAAAGTTGATTGATTTGTTTCTTTTTAAAAGGAAATTCGAGGTATTTTAATTGTTTTTCTTCCAAAATTTCGTGTGAATTGGCGAAATCTTCCATTAGAAATACGATTTCCATGGGGTACTTTTTGTATTTATTCAACAATTTCATACACGAACCGTCGCATAGATTCATGGACAAAAAAACGATGTCTGGAGTTGATATTTTTAAGGTCAGGTACCCATCTCTCACCGAATTCGCCAAATTGACTTGCTTAATCAATGCTGGTTGAGCATCAAGCATGCGACGAAGTTGATTGGCAACCTCCACTGATGATTCGACAATGAGCGCGTTCATTTGATAAGTTTAATCCCAAATTTAAACCAAAAAATGGTGAAATTTTTACGTCTTTAGACGGTAATTTGAATTAAATATCTCCGATTAAACACCTATTTTTCAATTAATAATTAAAAAAACAACCGAATTCCTTTCAAAACATACCGAATTCTAAGAATCAAGTTCCAACGGAATTTTCGCAAAAAATCGCTTCAAATTTCGCCCTAGCTTTAGGGATTATAAACTTAATAATTCAATTATGAAAAACAAATTCTTCAGTAGTTTAGCGGTAGGACTTCTATTATCGCTCAGCTTTACAGGCAACGCACAGTGCCTAAATATCAATGGCGATTTCGAATCGTTTACGGCCCCCGTAGTTACTGCACCACCGGCCGCAGGAAACGCATGGATTAATGACGATTTAACCAATTGGAGTGTTTCTCACGGGTCGCCAACTATGTTTACCAACCCAGGACCAGAACATGAAATGTGGATGTGGTCATATTCAGGACGAGGAGAAGGAATCTTTACTGATTTTACTTTTGTCGCTGGTCAAACCTACGAACTTTGTTATGATTTATGGCGAGATGCAACATCTAACTTAACTTCAGAATTTAGAGTAGCATTGACAAACGGATTAGTTCCACAATATGGCACAGGTACAGGAATCGCAGTACCGGGTTCACAACAACCCTTAACCACACAACCGTGGACAGGAGTTGGAACTTGGGTCACGATTACAGAAACATTTACTGCTGGTGCAGGATATACACAACTTTGGCTGTATCCTTTTTTAGCAGGTGCACCTACACCTTGGCAAGCAGCGTGTATTGTGGATAATGTGTGTATTAAACCAGTTGCTACCGACCCTTGTGATTTCGACCCTAAATTTGAGATTGACTATGGTGATGATGATTGTGTAA
>JADZFJ010000009.1 GCA_020849935.1 Crocinitomix sp.
ATCTCACCATGCCAACGGCGTTAAAACTTGGAATTATACTCTGTTCATTTGGGTTGATCCTCTTCTTTTACGTGTTTTATCCGATCATGGTAGCGCGCAAATTTCCTGAAAAAATTATTCCTGAAGAAATTCCTCGGTATATTCCAAAACGTGAAATTACTTGGTATAAGATCAGAAAACCGGGCGAAATTTTTACAGATACCTTTAATTTATTTGTAGCGAAATTTTCCAAGTTTTCACAGATCTTTTTTCGAATCATTTTTCCCATGTGTTTGGTCTTAATGGTGGTCATATTTTTAGTAGAGTATGCTCGTTTTGATTATATCTCTTCTTACTGGTATGATACGATGGGAACCTTGTTCGGAACTCATGATTATTTTACCTTTTATAAATTCTTCGGTTGGAGTGTTCCCCTAACTTTTATGATTACTAGTTGCGGTTATGTCATGCACGATGAAAGTACAGAAATTAGCATGCGTCTTTATTTAAAATATACCCTCCGCCATTTTTTATCGATTTATCTGTTTAGCCTAGTAATTTACAGCATTTTTCTCTTTTCACCCGGATGGGTGTTATTCTTTGCTATTTTTATCGCGCCCTTCCTTGTGGTAATTGGATCCATCATCACCCTTGAAAAAGTTAACTTTTTTAAAGCGGTTGCGCGGAGTTTTGAAATTAATAATAACGGTTATGGAAACGCCTTGGGCGCAATGATTGCGCTAATTTGTATTTCCATGATTTTCTTTTTTATGTTGCACAACCCTTTTAAAATGGGGATAATAATGCTCATAGATGAAATTTTGAAAGAAGCATTGATCACCACCACTGATTATTATATGGTGATTATTGCCGCAGTGAATTCGGTGATTTATCTGCTGTATTTTTTTGTTGTACTTACCATTTGTTTTGTGGCTTTTAATTTAATGAATTATTCGGCACTGGAATCTAAAACAGCGCGTGGATTATACGAACGATTGGAGAAATTTGGAAGACGTAATAAGAATTTTGAAACAGAGATTGACTTTGAATAAATACATTTTAATAGGATTTTATTGTTTGTTGGCCTTTTCTGTTTTTGGACAAGAAGGGGGAGACATTTACGATCATGGATTAGATCGAAATAAATGGCAAGACATTCGGAAAGGCATTCGTTACGAAGGGCAAAAAGAAGGTGCTGGGCGACCATGGACCTACGAAAGTGATGAAGAATATCAACGCGAACAACGAAAATTTTCGGACGGAAATGGATCAGGTGGCGGAAATGGAGCTGGCACAGGTGGTGGTCAAAGTGGGAGCAGTGAACGGCCGGTAGAAATTCAAGAAACACCAGACCCACCAGTGAATTTTGATCCTCCTAATCTTCAAGGATTAGGTATGATTGGGTATGTCTTAATCGGCGTTTTTATTGTGATGATTCTGTTTTTACTTTATAAACTCTTTGTAAATGCCGAAAGTAGGGGCAAGAAAATAATCCCCCAAAACATTAATTTGGACACCGATAATCCAAGTGAAATTCCGTTAACTGAATTGGAGCGAATGTTAAGAGATGCCTTAAGCAATAAGGACTATCGACTCGCCGTGCGGATTTATTTCATATTTATTGTCCGCGATTTAGCGCAAAAAAATTGGATTAAGTGGGAAAAAGACAAAACGAATTTACATTACCTCCAAGAAATGTCTTCCCAAAATGAGTACCAAGATTTTAGTACTGCGGTGAATTATTTTGAGGTGATTTGGTACGGAAAACGCGAAATAGACGAACCAAAATTCGAATCAATTCGTCCGAAATTTACACGGTTATTAGATAAATTGGGCATCAAATAGTGGGTAAATCAGGAAAAATATTAATCATTGTTGGATGCGTTGTGGTACTCATTGTACTGCTCTATTATTTTGGACTGAAAGAACCAGAAATTGAGGAATCGTACGTCAGTGATAACTGGATTGAAACATATGATCCTCAAGACAAAGGGCATGACGGAACCTATGTCTTAAAAGAGCTTTTGGATACCACAGGTTTATTCGGTGAATTTTTACAATTAGATGCTCCGCTCGAAGAAACCCTTGAGGATGACAGCTTGATCAACGACATCTACTTTTTTGTTGGGCATCAAAACTACATGTCGGACAGCACCAGCAATTATTTAATGGAATTTGTGGAAAAAGGCAATACCGCCTTAATTGCTACCTCCGAATTTCCTGAAAAGCTAATTAATCTTTTATGTCATTATAACGATACTATTTTTACAGAAAGTGAATACAAACAATCACAATCTTTGAAATTTTTGCACCCCGAATTGTCGAGTAAACGTTACCAATTTGATTATATCTATAATAACAAAAAAGATATCCATACCTGGAACTATTTTGACACAAGCGCCTTTATTCAATCGTACGACAGAACTTTGATTCCTTTAGGGATGTCGGCATCGAATAAGGTAAATTTCATTCGTATTAATTATGGCCAAGGACAATTAATTTTACACAGTATTCCTTATTGTTTCACCAATGTTAGTTTGATGAAGAATGATGGGTTTATGTACATCGAAAATGTCCTCCGACATGTGCCGCCAGGACGTGTTCAGTGGGATAAGTATAATTTAGATTATCATTGGGGTGATGGCGATGGTTCAGGCGATTCAGACGGCGGCAGTGGTGGCGAAGAGCGGGTCAGTAAAATCCAATTTATTCTTGACAACCCTCCCCTACTTTGGGCTTTTATTATCTTGTTGATTGGTGCAGTATTATACGCCTTGTTTAAAGGAAAACGAATGCAAAAAATTATTCCTGCGGTTGAGTCTAAAAAGAACCTTTCGTTGGAATATATCAACACCTTATCATCTCTTTATTTACAAGAGAAAAAACACGAAAAACTGGTGCATTTAAAACTAAAAACCTTTTTAAATTACATTGCAGAAAGGTATTATATGCACACCAATAAACCTGATATGAAATTTATTGCGAAATTAGCCAATAAATCATCGGTTCCAGAAAGCCTTATTATTGATATATTTAAAACATTTGATGAATTAGAAAAAACGTTTGACGTGACAGACGATCAACTTATTAGCTTACATCAAAAAATTGAAACATTTTTAAAAAATTGTAGATGATGGATGAACAAAACAACCTAAATCAAGCGGAGAATCCAAATCAAAACTCCTCAAATGAGTCTGGAACTTCTGGAACGAATTCAGAGTCCGCTAGCATAAATCTAGAAAAAAATTATGGGGAACCTCAACCTTCTTCGGGGGGAGATTCTTTATTTGATTCGACCTTAAACCTCGGTTTTGTGCGTCAAAAAGTCAATGCGACGCGGCAAGAAATTGGCAATTTTGTTATCGGACAACAAACCATGGTGGATCTTTTGTTGATCTCCATTTTTTCGAACGGACATGTGTTGTTAGAAGGAGTGCCTGGGGTAGCTAAAACCTTAACGGCAAAAGTACTGGCAAAAACCTTGGCGGTTAATTTTTCTCGGATTCAATTTACACCCGATTTAATGCCATCAGATGTGCTTGGAACTTCGGTGTATAATATGAATGGAGGATCGTTCAGTTTCCAAAAAGGGCCAATTTTCTCCAATATCGTTTTAATCGATGAGATCAACCGTGCCCCGGCAAAAACACAGGCTGCTCTTTTCGAGGTCATGGAAGAAAGACAAATTTCGTACGATTCGAAAGTGTATAAAATGGAGTTTCCGTTTTTAGTTTTGGCTACACAAAATCCAGTTGAACAAGAAGGAACCTATAATTTACCAGAAGCGCAATTAGACCGTTTTCTCTTCAAAATAAAAATAGATTATCCAAGTCTTTCAGACGAACGAGAGATTTTAATTCGTTATAAAAACAACATTAAAGCCCCTTCGTTGGATGCCATTAAAAGTGTTTTTTCGGCGCAAGATTTACAAGAAATTCAAAATTTGATTGAAAAAATTAAAATTGAAGATCAATTGTTAAAATACATCGCTGAAATTTCGGTGGCCACACGGAATCATGCCAAATTATATTTGGGAGGTTCGCCACGGGCTTCGTTGTCTATGCTAAAAGCTTCAAAAGCCCTAGCGGCCATTAGAGGACGAGATTTTGTGATTCCTGATGACATTCAATTTGTGGCGCCACACATCCTCAATCACCGGTTAATTATGACCCCTGAGGCAGAGATGGAAGGTCTGTCTATTGAAGACTTGATCAAAGAAATTATTTTAGAAATTGAAGTTCCGCGTTAGTAAACATCCATGAGACTACTCCGAGGACTTTTCCTTTCATATCGCTTTTTTATCATTCTGGTTGGAATAGCTGGCGTTTTTGTAACTGGTTTTGTCACGCCGCTGTTTTTTGTGGTAGGGCAAGGTTTACTTGCCTTGTTTTTGGCGATTGTTTTCTTAGAATTATTGCTCGTTTTTGGCAAAAGAAAACCCATTTCTGCGCAACGGAAAGTCATGAACCCACTTTCGATGGGTGATGAAAATTCGGTGAAGATTGAAATTAAAAATAATTATGGGTTTTTAATCAGTGCCACCATTTACGACAATCCACCCTATCAATTGCAATTACGCGACATGGCTTTTTCGGAGACCTTGCACAGTAACGAGGCCAAATCATTCAGCTACACCATCCTTCCAACCGAACGAGGCGCTTATTTGTTTTCGGATGTCTTTGTTTTTGTGTCTACCCTCACCCATTTAATTCAACGGAAAGTGGTAGTTGAGCAAAGTGAAAGTGTTTCTTGTTACCCTTCTATCTTGCAAATGAAAAAATACGAATTAAAAGTATTTGCAAAAACCGCCTCTACAGGAATTAAAAAAATAAGACGACTCGGGCACAACAACGAATTCGAACAAATCAAAAATTACATCCAAGGCGACGACGTCCGCACCGTGAATTGGAAAGCAACGAGTAGAAGAAATGAGTTAATGGTGAACCAATACCAAGACGAACGTTCACAACATGTCTACTCCATCATTGATAAAAGCCGGAGTATGCGAATGCCATTCAATAATTTAACTTTGTTAGATTATGCGATCAATTCCACCCTTGCCTTTTCAAATATCTGTTTGCGCAAAGGCGACAAAGTAGGTTTAATGACCTTTTCCGATAAATTAGGAAGTAAATTAGCCGCCGAACGCACGGGCAGACAGCTCCAACGCATCATGGACCTACTTTTCAAACAAAAAACGCGCTTTTTAGAAGGAAATTTTGAAATGCTTTTCCATGGAATCCGCAACCACATCAAGGGGCGCAGTTTAATCATGCTTTACACCAATATCGAATCCGAATATGCCTTAAAACGAATTTTGCCTTTGTTAAAGCGGGTGAACCAATTACATGTGTTAGTGGTCATATTTTTTGAAAACACCGAAGTAGCGAAAGCCGCACAAATGAACCCCGTTTACGTTCGCGATATCTATCTAAAAACCTTCGCAGAAAAGTACGGCATGGACAAGAAAAAAATCGCCTTAGAACTGCGCAAAAATGGCATCCAAACCGTTTTAACCACCCCTGAAAAGTTATCTATCGATACCATTAATAAGTATTTAGAATTAAAAGCCCGGGGTGTAATCTAACCCTCGAAACTCACACTGGACTCAAA
>JADZFJ010000010.1 GCA_020849935.1 Crocinitomix sp.
TAGCCGAAATCATTAAAGCGGAGTTACATATCGTCACCGAAAAAATGATTGATTCAAATTTAAAATTGAAAACGGCCGTTCATACAGGTTTATTTACGAAACAAATCAAAGCAAAAAATCTGGCGTATCAAACGGCGATTTTAGATCGGAAAAAGGGTTATGCTGCTGATATCGTACAATATTCAAAAAGTATCAACGCTGGTCTCATCGCTTTTGCGTATCATTCAGATAGTTTACTTCCTCAGTTTGATACCTTTGCTCAAAATTTAATTTCAAACAAAGAAGGCATTCCTGTGTTAGTTTTAAATTCAAAAGAAGCAGGGAATTACTTTTTCTAAGCTCAAATTTATTTTATTATTTGAGCTTTTTGGCAAGTTTATCCTTGAAAAAAGTTCTTCATTCGATCAAAAAACCCTTCATCTTTCGCAGATGGATTTGGTTTAAAGTTCTCCGATTTTCTTAATTTTTCCAAGATGGCACGCTCGTCGTTTGATAGCTTTTTCGGTGTCCATACATTGATGTGAACTAATAAATCACCTGTTCCATAACTTTGAACATTTGGCAATCCTTTCCCTCGCAATCGAAGCATTTTACCACTTTGAGTGCCTGGTTCTATTTTGATCTTCGCTTTACCTTCTACCAACGGAATTTCAATGGATTCTCCTAGGGCTGCATCGATGAAACTCACATGAGCTTCGTAATGTAAATTATTCCCTTCACGTTGTAAAAATTCATCTTTAATTTCTTCAATCACCACCAATAAATCACCAGGAACCCCATCAAAAGGCCCAGCGTTTCCTTTTCCACTTTCACGAATTTGCATTCCTTCTTCGACACCAGCTGGAATGTTTAACTCCACTACTTCTTCTTGTCTCTTTAACCCTTGGTTATCGGCGCCTGCTGGTTTTTTATCAATAATTTTTCCAATCCCATGACAAACATGGCAGGTTGACTGAGTTTGCATGGCACCCAACATCGTTTGTTGAACTCTCAAAACTCTTCCTTGACCGTTACATGTTTTACATGAGGTGTAGGTAACACCTTCAGAATTAACGAGCTTATTAACTTTTACTTTTCTTTTCGTTCCTTGGGCAATTTCCTTTAAGGTCAACTTGATTTTGATCCTCAAATCAGTTCCTCTTGCCACAGGACCACCGCCGCCTCCACTTCTTCCGCGTCCAAAACTACCTCCAAAAATATCTCCAAATTGATCGAAAATATCTTCCATATTCATTCCACCAAATCCACCGCCACCACCTTGCGATGCACCTCCAACTCCTTGATGTCCAAAACGATCATATCGTGCACGTTTGTTGGTGTCGCTCAATACTTCGTATGCCTCAGCTGCCTCTTTAAATTTTTCTTCGGCTGTATTATCATCAGGATTTTTATCTGGGTGATACTTTAACGCAATTTTCCGATAAGCCGATTTAATCGTCTTATCGTCCGCATTTTTTTCAACTCCTAAAATATCGTAATAGTCTCTTTTTCCGCTCATTTTAACCCTTATTGTCCAACAATAACTTTTGCATAACGAAGTGATTTACCTCTCAAATTATAGCCTCGTTCAATCACGTCAACTATTTTACCTTTGTCCGCAGGATCTTGAACTGGAATATTGGTGATGGCTTCGTGCATGTCGGGATTAAAAACATCTCCCTTGCACTCCATCGCTTCTAATCCTTTATTTTTAAGGGTTGCAGAAAACTTGTTGTAAATCAATTTAAATCCCTCTCTCAAACCTGCTGCATCTTCCATTTTTTCGTTATTTGCAATTGCACGTTCAAAATCATCCAATGTCCCAATTAAATCTAACATTAATGCGCCATTGGCAGTACTAATGATGTCAGCTTTTTCTTTAATTGTTCGTTTACGAAAATTATCAAAATCTGAATACAAACGAATGTATTTATTGTTCAACTCCACTAATTGATCTTCCAAAGAAGGAGGTTTTACCTCTTCTGTTTCTACTACCTTGTCCTCAACTTCCACTTGATCAACGGAATTCTCCATCTCAGCCTCCTCATTCACCTTTTTTTTGTCTTCTTTATTTTTTCCTTTAGTGCTCATTTCTTCGTGCTCTTTTTCAGACATTATATTTTCATTTTGCATTTACCGTACAAAAAGGTTGCCAGTCGCCATATTCAGACAAAGTGTCACAATTTACAAATTCAGATGGCAAGATGAACACGGAAAGTGGCAAAAATTGGCGAAAATTGGCAGGTTTTTGGTACGATTTAGCCTTCCTTACGTTTTATTTTTTTCGGGTAAGATTTGATTTATCTGCCAAGCCGGTTGTCTTCGCGTAGGTCGTTATTGCATATAAAACGAAGGCGATTGTCATAAATAACGAGATCCTCCCAAACACATCTCCATAACGCACAAAAAAAGTAATGTCCTTATTTTTATTTAAGGTGGCCTTTAATGCACCACGCTCATCCCAACCAATTTCTGAAATTATCTCCCCTTTTTGATTGATAAAACAAGATATTCCGGTATTGGCAGAACGGGCAATACTTCGTCTATTTTCTATCGCACGAATTTGAGAAAAACTGCGATGTTGTTTGTAGCCAGGAGTATCTTGCCACCAGCCATCGTTTGTAATTACACAAATAATATCGGCACCACGAGCGGTAAAATAAGTGGCATAATCACCATAAACCGACTCGTAACAAATCAACGGTGCGTATAAATTGCCATTTGATTTCATATTAATCGGCTCTTCACCCAACCCAATCATTCCTGAAGTACCGCCTAATTCAACCGAGTATTCTTTTAACGAAGGAAACCAACTTAAAAAAGGCACCTTTTCTGCACCCAATACTGCTTTGGCTTTATGGTAAATTTGCACCGGTCGGTTGGGATCAATCAAAAAAGCCGAATTATAACTTTCTAACCAAGCATTTACGTTCGGATAAAATTTTGCAGCTAATGAATTCTCTTCTTTGAAAAAACGATATGAATCTGCACCAATCAACATATTTACGTTGTCATGTTGTCGCAAAAACTCCTTGATGCGAATAATACTCGGTTCACTGTCTAATTTGTCTTCATTTACCGCCGCAGAAATAGCGGTTTCAGGACAAACGATTAAATCTGTCGTTGAATCTGCGGTTTTGTCCACCAAGTCAAACATGATGTCTAATTGGTCGTTAATTGGGAGTTCAAATTTTTCGGTATATGCATTTAAATTGGGTTGAATCACCACCATGTCAACTGGATCAATTTTTTCTTCGTACGAAAAATAAATCGACACAGAAATGATCATTGGAACAAGAATTCCTAATCCAAAAAAAAGAAAAATGGGTGTTTGAAATTTCAATTCTTCTTTTCGAATCCATAAATTTCTGACAATAAAATATCCCAAGATATTTACACACAAAACCCACAACGTACCGCCTGTCACCCCTGAGTATTCGTACCATTGAATCAGCATAGGAAAATCACCGAATACATTTCCGAAACTTAACCAAGGCCATGACAATTCCCAATAATAGTGGCAATATTCGAATGAAATCCACAAGACAACAAGCGCGATTAATCCTTTATTTTCACCCAAAAATCGATGAATAAATCCAAAGAAAAATAAAGGCAAGGTCATCAACAACGAATTACATAAAATCGCCATGTACATCCCACCTTCCGAAGCATGATAAATCCACCATGTAGTAATCAAATTATAAATGACAAAA
>JADZFJ010000011.1 GCA_020849935.1 Crocinitomix sp.
AGGCTTGATTTAATTCCCAATAATCGATATCATTTACAGAAAGTCCCGCTTTTTTTAATGCTACTGGCACCGCAATTGAAGGGGCAGTTGTAAACCACTCAGGCGCATGCGCAGCATCACCGTAACCTTTAATTTTTGCAATAGGTTTTAAGCCATATTTTGCCACTGCTTCGCCACTCGCTAAAATTAATGCCGAAGCACCGTCATTTAAAGTCGAAGCATTCGCAGCAGTTACCGTTCCATTTGGATCAAAAACTGGACGCAAAGTCGGGATTTTATCTAATTGAACATTTTTATATTCTTCGTCTTCCAAAATTAACAAGTCATCACCTTTTCTTTGTGGAACAGGCACAGCAACGATTTCATTCGAAAATTTGCCAGAATTCCATGCGGCAGCAGCTCTTTCGTAAGAAGTTACTGTAAATGCATCTTGTTCTTCACGAGAAAAACCTTTTTCAGTCGCACATTTTTCAGCACAAACCCCCATGTGAACTTTGTTGTAAACATCGGTTAAACCATCTTTAACCATGCCGTCAATCATTTTGATGTCTCCTAATTTGGTAGCAATTCTCGCATTGTAATAATGAGGAACCATACTCATGTTTTCCATTCCACCAGCCACAACAATTTCATTGTCACCTGCAAGGATGGTTTGAGTCGCTAAACTAATCGCTTTCATCCCAGATGCACACACTTTATTTACGGTGGTACAAGGAACATTTTGACCGATACCAGCAAATAAAGCAGCCTGACGTGCAGGAGCCTGACCTAAGTTCGCTTGTAAGACGTTACCCATAAAAACTTCATTGACCAAATCAACCGAAAGATTCGCCTGATTTAATGCGCCTTTAATCGCAATAGCCCCTAATTGTGTGGCAGAAACAGTGGACAAAGCCCCCCCAAAACTCCCCATCGGGGTTCTGACAGCGGCAATAATAAATACTTCTTTCATAAACTTATTTTATTTAAATTTTGGAGCGAGTCCTTCAAATAGCAAAACGATTTTCAAATCGCCCTACAAAACTACGATTACAAATTCAAAAACCAAAATTATTGACCTTTCTCACGATTTTTTTTTAATTCTATGATTGTCTTAAAGAATGAATCGGAATAAATTTTGAAAAAAATCAATATAAATCCGTTTTTTAGTGCGACTTAGGCCAAAAAAAGTTTGGATACACGAAAAGAAATTATTAACTTTGCCCCCCGTTTAACGGTAAACGGATCGATTCCTGATCGAAATTTTTAATAACCTCTCAATATTCAGGAGATTGAGATACAAAATAAACGCCAAAATGGCTGAAAAAAAAACAAACTCAGAAGATTTTTCGGAAGAAATCTCTTCAAACTTCAAAGAAACAATTATTGACGATTCATCTGATGATGAAGGAAGTGATGACGCTTTGGATCTAATTTCCCCAATTTTACCGACAATGCCGGTAGATAAAGAATTTGATTGGTATGCTTATGAGAATGACGGTCACACGCCAGCTCAAATCGCTCAATTAAATGAAATTTACGACGCAACTTTAAATTCAATCATCGAAAAAGATGTAATTGATGGTAAAGTAATCATGATGTCGCAAAAAGAAGTGGTGGTAAACGTTAACTACAAATCAGAAGGTGTAATTCCAATCAACGAATTCAGATACAATCCGGATTTGAAAGTTGGTGATTCTGTAGAAGTATTTGTTGAACAATTAGAAGACAAATACGGACAATTGGTTTTATCTCACCGTACTGCACGTACACACAGAGCTTGGCAACGAGTAAATGACGTGTTAAGAACAGGTGAAGTAATTACAGGTTTTGTAAAATGCAGAACAAAAGGTGGTTTAATTGTGGATGTTTTTGGAATCGAGGCTTTCTTACCTGGTTCTCAAATCGACGTTAAACCTATCCGTGATTACGATATTTACGTTGGTAAAACTATGGAGTTTAAGGTTGTAAAAATCAATAACGAATTCAAAAACGTAGTTGTCTCTCACAAAGCGTTAATTGAAGCAGAAATTGAAAACCAAAAACGTGAAATCATTTCTAAATTAGAAAAAGGACAAGTATTGGAAGGAACTGTGAAAAACATTACTTCTTATGGCGTGTTTATTGATTTAGGAGGCGTTGATGGTTTAATCCATATTACTGACTTATCATGGGGTCGTATTAACCACCCTGAAGAAATCGTAAAATTAGACGAGAAAATTCAAGTGGTAATTTTAGATTTCGATGATGACAAAAAACGTATTGCTTTAGGCTTAAAACAATTATCAGCACATCCATGGGATTCTTTAGATACTAACTTAAAAGTTGGCGATAAAGTAAAAGGAAAAGTTGTTGTTATTGCTGATTACGGCGCATTTATTGAAGTTGCCCCTGGAGTTGAAGGTTTAATTCACGTAAGTGAAATGAGCTGGAGCCAGCACTTACGCAGTGCACAGGATTTCGTGAAAGTTGGAGAAGAAGTTGAAGCAATTGTTTTAACTCTTGACCGTGATGAGCGTAAAATGAGTTTAGGCATGAAGCAATTAACTCCTGATCCTTGGAACATGATTATGGAGAAATA
>JADZFJ010000012.1 GCA_020849935.1 Crocinitomix sp.
AACGGAACATTTGAATGGCAGGACGAACCTAATTATGCTGGAAACGACCCAAATCCTGAACTGGTTTCTGGAACTTATATAGTTGAAGGAGACTCAGTTTTTTTAACCGCAAATAATACGAAAACGGAATACGTACAAAACAATCTGGAATTCATTTGTAAATGTGCTTCAGATTCTTCTATCGCAGTAGATAGCGTGGAAATTAGCATTGGAAATCAAACCTATGCTTCATTTCCAAATACAATCATAAGAACTTATTTTGACACAGATTCAATCGGAATCACAGATACCGTGTTCGTTTGTGCACAAATTGGCCACACTTTTTACAAGCGAAAACCTGAAAGCTCAACATCTATTTCAGTATTAATTGCGGAACAAGAATTCCCATGTAACTGTTATTCGGAGAATATTATCGTAGTATTTCTGCGACAGGAAAACTTAAGATATATGCATTATAAAAAAATGCAAATAATCGATAGAAAAACCTTGAAAGTTTTTGAAGGTGAAAACTGCTGCTTTTTCAGGAAGTAGAAAACTAACGCTAACAATAGCTAAAAATTAATTGCGCTTAAGGTTGGTTCTTTCAAGGGCGGTGACTCTTTCAGCAAGCGCCAAGCAAAAATTTATTAATTAGTCAAGTTAAAAATTGTTTGCATGGCTTGTCAGTTAACATCAAATTCATATCTTCGATTAAGCGCAGCGCAACATAATTTTAGCAAGGGCGTTGTTTTTCATTAAGTTATGGACTCAAACAAAGACTATAAAGGGTTGTTTTGGATACCTGAAGGAGATAAACCTCAGGCAAACGGTCATTTAAAATTTAGCAAAGGGTATGCGTACTTGGATTTATTTGGAGCATTTGATGACTTATCTAAAGGAATTAAAGGAGAAAAAAGGAACCATGTAAACTACATATTTGCGCACATTGACAATCAACATTGCTGCATCTTCTATAATTGTAGGCTGAGTCAAAACAGCTCATACATCCCATACACACTTGTCAATTTTGATTATTTCATTCATGCCTCAACAGACAATTTAATTAATGGCAAAATCGATATTGATAGAGCATTTGTGAAATTGGCGCACTTAAAAAGATGGGTTAATTATGATCACTTCTCTCATTTATGGGAACAAGATCGTTTAGTTGGTATAGAAACAAAAAAAACTAACGAACTTAAAAATGACCTTTACGAAAATGACGACTTCAGTCTTAAAGTTTGGCATGAAACGAGCTTACCTTTTATCAGTCCTTCTATAGATTACCTATTGGCACAAGAATCCAAACTTGAAATTCAAATAAAAGGTGAAGTCCAATTGGCTGACATTTTCGTTTTCTTGGAGAAGATTAATGACCTTTTCATCCTATTATTCAGCGCTCCAATTTCACTTTTAAATGAAATTCAATTTGCCCGAGATAAGGATCACGAAACATATTACTGTTATCGTAATAATAAAAGGTCGAACCTAAATCCAAATTTAAAGGGCGAATTTCCGAAAAGACCCATTTTTGACCTCGAAACTTTACGGAACAATATGGAGACCCAAACCTTCTTAGGGAATTGGTTCAAACTTTATAAGAATCTAAGCCACCCTTTGGAATTACTCATTAAATCACTTGAAACCAAAGATTTAAACCAAGAGAATAAGTTTCTCAATCTTATGTATGCAATTGATTGCATTCGTCCTAAAATCGACCAAGAAAAGAAGTCCGAATTTACCCTTTCAACTAAGGAAAAAAAACTCCTTGATAAACTCGAAACGGATTATAATGTTCGCCAGAATGAACTGAGTCAATTGCAAGCTTTATTAGAAAAAAAGAAATACTCACAATTAAAAGAAAAATTTGGTTCTCTACTTAACCCGTTCAAAAAACAAATTGAAGAATTTATCAAAGAGGATCTGTCTGAATTCATAGAAATAACAGTCAATACTAGAAATTTTTTAGCACATGAGAACGACTCTGTTCCACGTCTTGAAAGCAATCAGTACCCAGTTTATTGCTCTAAACTTGAAGCTATTTTGGTATTCTATTTCTGTCAGTTATGTGAATTCCCTCTTGAGATTTTGACCAAATCAATAAAAAATCACCGGAGCTTTAATTAGCTAGAGTTCATTGTCTGCTAATCATTTGATTATTGAAAGTAGAAACGAAAACACAACATAATAAGTAAAGTTCACCCCCTCCCTTGTCCAGCGCAAAAGACTCCTATTAGCTTGTCCAGTATCTTGGGGTGCCATCACTACGGAACACCAACCCACTTGGTGCGGCATCTAAAAATGCCTAACTTTACTCAAACGTTAGCTTACATTAAAATTTGACTTGAAAAAGTTTTACTTAATATCGGCATTCTCTAGTGCACTCATTTTCCTATCCTGTTCTGGACACGAGGAATATAATCCTATTAAAGAAGAATCTACTGAATCCGCAAGAAAATGTAATTTATTGCCAAGAATCCCTTTTCGACATTGGTCGTATGAAAAACCCTGATTATTTTAACCTTTATCATTGGAAACTTGAGATTGACTCTTTAGATCTAAAAATTCACAATGATTTTTGGTATACCATAACAACAAAGCTGTCTGAGATAAAACCATTGAGGAATATTAAGGTATGAAAACAAAAATATAACAGCAAATAAAAATTATAGCAAAGCTGTTCGGTACAAATGCCTATTTTTATTCAACCGTTATGTATAAGAAAAACAAAGTATGAAATTCTTTAGAAAAAGAAAAAAACGTCCTCTGAATTTTATTGAAGTAAAGGAAAAATCTGGGGTACTTGTGCAGTCCAGTAAATACGGGTGTCTATGGATAATTTCACCTTTTTGGGATGTCTCCAATCCTGTTATTATTAATGCTCCTGGTCGAAATATTGATGCAGTGATAGTTATTAATAATCATATTGAAGGGTGTCTCCCTTTATCTTCTTTTTTGGCAGCAGACAAAGATATTCCTGCGGATAAAATTTATGTCACAAAGATTAAAAACCATGCAGATTGGCATCCAAATTATAAAGACCAACAAGAAATTAATAGTTTAGTTACTCCCATCGAGTTGCCTGAAACTATAGTCATCGGAAA
>JADZFJ010000013.1 GCA_020849935.1 Crocinitomix sp.
AATCACTAGGGATTAAAAATGATAAAAAAGGTTTAGATTTTTTTATTCCACCAGTGGATGAGTTGGAGTTACATACATTTGGCGTTCCGACCCATTTTATTGCCTTTGCAATTGGGGCTCAATTTGCGACCAAGCGTTTGCCACAACATCAATTGGTTAAGTTGGTGAATAAAATAGAAGGACAAGTTGTTTTATTAGGAGGAGAAACGGATGTTGAGACCGGGAAATTTATTCAGGCCAATTGCCCTCATGCAATCAGCTTGTGTGGTTTGTTAAATCTAAATCAATCTGCTTCGGTGGTGAGACAATGTGCAAAATTAATTACCCATGACACGGGTTTAATGCACATTGCGGCCGCTTTTAACAAGCCTACCGTCTCTATATGGGGAAATACCGTTCCTGCATTGGGAATGACTCCCTATCAACCTCAAAATCCAGGAAATTTTAGTATTCATGAAGTGGATTTAAAATGCAGGCCTTGTTCCAAAATTGGATATCAAACCTGCCCTAAAAAGCACTTTAAATGCATGGAAAATCAAGATTTAACAGCGATTGCTGCAACGGTGAATGCTAAATAAATAGAGCTTTTAATTCGGTTGCATCCCCAGGCTTCATTCTTCCAGCTAATACCAAACTCAATTGGCGACGACGTAATGCCGCATCAAATCGTTTATGTTCTTCTTCGGTTTCGGGGGTGATTTCAGGAACGTTAATTGTTCTTCCGTTTTGATCGACCGCCACAAAGGTCAGGATGGCTTGATTACTGGTAGTTAATTCGCCAGTAATTCTGTCTTCGACAAAAACATCAATAATTACTTCCATTGATGAATTAAATGCCCGAGACACTTTAGCACTCAAGGTAACAATTGCCCCGAGATCCACCGGTTTATTAAATGAAACATTGTTGATCGCAGCCGTCACAGCTACACGACCGGAATGTCGGTGGGCGGCTACTGCGCCAATTTCATCGATCCAAGCCAAGAGCGATCCTCCAAATAATTTTCCTAAGGTGTTGGTATCATTGGGTAAAACAACTTTAGTTGAAGTTGAAATGGAATCTTTTGGAAATTTACTTGTCATACCATTAATTTTTAGTGACCGACTTAAAACAAAAAAGCCTTGTAATTTTTACTGCAAAGCTAGCAAAAATTACAAGGCTAAAATTCGATTATTCTTAACTTATCTAAATTCTAATCGACGTCTATTGTCAACTAGATTAGCTTTTTCGCGGAGTGCTTGAATCACTTTACCATCCGAAGTATTCGCACGCATTGCTCGCATCGGATCTGAAGTTATTTTTAAGTCTGCAGCTTTCACAGCAGGTATTTCGCTATCCACGATAAATACATAAATTCCATCTTCCCCTTCGATAGGAACAGTCATTGCGCCTTTAGGGATTTTAGTAAATACTTTACCAATCACGTAAGGTTCTTCCTGACCACCATTATAGATTGATTTGCTAGCAAATGTTAACTCAGCATTTCCAATCGCTCCATTTGTGATTACAGCACCAACTTGCTCTAAACTCTTTTTGCCTGACATTTTTTTAATGTAGACTTCCGCTTGTTTTTCTTTCAAAGCTGGTCCTCTCATGATTTCTTTCACGTCTTCAAATTCAGGAACACCCTCTGGAATGATATTGTCGATAGTTGCCACCACAAATTTATCGCCATCAATTAATGGTTTAGAAATGTCACCTACCTTAGCATTTTTATTGAAAACAAACTGAAGCATGGTGCGTGAATTATTTAAACCGATGACATAATCATTGGATAAATTAATTCGTGCTGCTTGAACTTCTAAATTTGCTTTTTCTGCCATTCTATTAAAAATAGAATCGCCAGTTCCTTCTTCAACGGTATAAACGAAATCAAATGCTTTTGACTCCATTTCTTTTTTCGTCTCGTCGCTTGGTTTTAAGGTTTTAGTTACTAAAGCTAATACCGGAGTTTTACGAGAAGCTTGTCCTAAAACTTCGACAATATGGTATCCAAAACTAGTTTTTACTAATTGTAAATCACCAATTTTACCGTTAAACGCTGCTTCTTCAAATTCAGGAACCATAGCTCCTTTTGAAAACCACTTATATTCACCACCTGTCGCCATTGATCCTGGATCTTCGCTTACTTTTGGAACCAATTCAGCAAAATTATTCTTTGCTTTAATTACTTTAATCAAACTATCTCCAATTGCTTTTGCTTGTTCTTCAGTTCTAGTTTGCCCGATGCTAATCAAGATATGTCTTACCCATGCTTGATCCTCAACTGGCAATTCAACCACTTTTACGAGTGCCAATTCTTCGGTACGTGTGTCTGCGTTCACAGCTGGAAATGGTCCTAATACATCCCCAACTTTAGAATTTTGAAGAATTTCATCTGCAGAACGCGGATAAGCACCTCCTAATTGGTTAATGGAGAATCGTAATTGATCATCCATACCCATTCTAAACGCGGTTGAATCTGATAAAAATTTCGAATCACTGTTTTGGTAAACAAATGCTAAATCGTTTTTAGTTGATGAAAACATTGGTTTCATCGTTTCTAACGTTTCATTAATTTTAGCAATATCTCCTGGTGTTGGAGCAACGGAAAAATTCACCATTTGTACATCACGCGCTTCTTCTTGCTCGTATTCAATGTCATTTTTATGCTTTTCGTAATATGCCTTAATGTCTTCATCGGTCACTTTCACTTCATCCACAGGAATGTCAGCATATCGTTGAACCACAAATCTTACTTGTTTTTTATCATACAAGGCGTTGTATTGATCTTGTGCTTCTAGTTTATTAATATAGATTCCTTTTTTAACCAAGGCAACATATTTATCTGCTTTACGAGCATTCTCCAACTCTTCTTCGAAAGATTTCCATTGTTTACGGCTATCCAACCAATTTTGCATTTGTTCAGGAGAAGCACCTACTGGTTCTACTTCCAATTTTTGAATGAACGATCGCACAGAATCTTTAGAAAAAGAACCATCTGGACCTCTAAAGATGGACACTTGAAGCACCCAAGGGTGTAAGTGATTTCCATGAATCATGTCATTTAATTCGTTTTTTGTACAAACAATCCCAAGTTTGCTGAACTCTTCTTCCAACAAGGTTCTACGAATTAATTCGTTGAACGCATTATCATCCGCCAAACGTTCAGCTTCTGCGTTCCACTCTTTTTGTTGGTATTGATATTCGCTTTTTTGACGATTGGTCATTTCCTCTTTTAATTCGAGGTATTTGTCCACATCAATCAATTCGCCGTGAAGGGTTGCGATTTCGAGTTGATCTTCGTCTTCTCCTCCGCCACCTTTAATGAAATCACTAAATATAAAAGCAAGCATTGCAAGGCCCACAACGATGAGCAACAACATTGAGTTTTTTTGAATTTTTCCAATTACAGCCATTTCTGTCTTTTTGTTTATTTTAAGAATCTGCGAATATAGTCCTATTCCTTCTAAAAATGACCTCGGAAGGAAGAAATTTTCGAATAAATATTTCTAAACTCAAAAAGTTGCCTTTTTTTTGATGATTACTTTCTTTATTTTGTAGCTTTGAGGCAAATTTTTGGACAGCAATTAGGACAGATTATGAAAACACTGCAATTTAGAGAAGCGCTTCGCGAAGCAATGTCAGAAGAGATGAGAAAAGACGAAAATGTCTTTTTGTTAGGTGAAGAAGTTGCGGAATACAACGGCGCTTACAAGGTTTCGCAAGGAATGTTGGATGAATTTGGTGCTAAAAGGGTAATTGATACGCCTATTGCTGAATTAGGATTTACTGGAATTGCGGTTGGTGCTGCCATGAATGGTTTGCGTCCGATTGTTGAGTTTATGACGTGGAATTTTGCGATTTTAGCTGCGGATCAAATTATTAACAGTGCAGCAAAAATGTTGCAAATGTCAGGTGGACAAGTTGGTTGTCCGATTGTTTTTAGAGGAGGAAATGGAACTGCTGGACAATTAGGTGCCACACATTCTCAAAGTTTTGAAGCGTTTTATGCGCATGTACCAGGATTAAAAGTGGTTACTCCCTCTACTCCATACGATGCGAAAGGTTTGTTAAAAGCTGCTATTCGTGATAACGACCCAGTAATTGTATTAGAATCAGAAAAAATGTATGGCGACAAAGGTGAAGTTCCTGAAGGCGAATACATTGTTCCGATTGGAGTGGCTGATATTAAACGTGAAGGAACGGATGTTACGATTGTGAGTTTTGGTAAAATTATCAAAGAAGCACACGCTGCGGCTGATGAATTAGCGAAAGAAGGAATTTCTGTTGAAATCGTTGATTTAAGAACGATTCGTCCGATTGATTATGGTTTGATTGTGAAATCTGTTAAAAAAACAAACCGTTTAGTGGTGGTGGAAGAATCTTGGCCAATTGCGTCAATTGCTTCTGAAATTGCCTACCATGTTCAACATTATGCTTTTGACTATTTAGATGCTCCGGTAAAACGTGTGATGCAATCTGATACTCCTTTTCCTTTTAGCCCTAGTTTGATGGCTGAGGCTTTACCAAATGTTGCGCGAATTTCTGCTGCCGTAAAAGCGGTTTTGTATAAATAATTCCGAAGCGTTGGAACGTATTCATCCGCTCATACAGCACGATGTTGTTCCGTCCGAAGCACTGATTGATTTACTCAAAAATACCCTAATTGGTTCTGAAGGGACTTTGTATCAACTTTTAGATACCCCAACAAAAATTGTTCAACTCAAAAATTCGCATTTTTTTTCCTTGGTAAGGGCCAATAAATTGTTAGGCACTTTTACGATTTGCATACAAGAAATCAATTTATTGGGCAGTACGCACAATTCGTATTATATCCGATATGTAGCCTTTGATGCTAAATTTCAAGGGGGATTTAAGAAAGGCAAAAGTAAGGGAGGTTTGCATCGATTTTTAAAAAATTTTTTTGAGACGAGTACTTTTGATTCGGCACCAACCGACGGTGGTAAAAGCATCTATTGGGCATACATTGACCCTGATAATTTGCGGTCGATAAACCTGAATAACCGTTTGGGTTTTGAACAAATAGGCACCTTTAAAACGACAGTTTTTTCGCGTGTAAATCCAAAAAATAAGCTGGTTGAAAGAATAAAATCGGAAGATAAAAACGAGGTATTAAATTTATTAACTTCTTTTTACGATTCATTTCAGTTTTTTGCGACTGA
>JADZFJ010000014.1 GCA_020849935.1 Crocinitomix sp.
CTCCTGCTAACATTGAAGTCAGTTTTTCAGTTCGATCTGGGTGTAAGTTATATTGTTCAGGAACAACGGCAGTTTGCACTTGATCATAATTTGCTACATACGAATAAGAGTTCAAATCGCGTTGAATCATCCAGAAAATGATACCCCAAATAAAGATAAAACTTGTAGAAAGAATTAAATTTCCAAATTTGTATTTGGCAAAAGTCTGTTTAAATAATTTTAAAAGTACCCACGTAATAATAGCTACAGGAACAACAATGATAATGATATTTACAACGAGGTAGATATAGTAATAATTACCCACCATGACTCGATTCGTGAAATCATTTGCAAAAATGGTCATTGATCCTCCAGCTTGTTCGAAACACATCCAAAAGATGACCGTCATAAAGGCAAAAACAACAATCGCGAGCATTCGATCACGCGTAACGACTGGGTAACGAAGGATTCGAGTGGTTAACAGCGTAAAGAACAAAATAAGACCCGTAACAATGTAGTGGTTCGAATAATCAATTTCATTAAACATTAGTAAGTTAGTACCTCCAATTTTAGAGATAGGATCATTTAAAACCCAGGTAACCCCAATAAATGCACTTAAAACAATTAAAACTCGATCGAACATAGTAAAAGGATTCAATTTATCCCCTTCAAATTCAAGTTTAGCATTCGAAGCGCCATCTGTTTTAACTGGTTTTAAACCAACATCCCCAAGAATTTTTTGTGTAAAATTGAATTGTAACATCCCTAACAACATGAAAATTCCCGCTAATCCAAATCCATAACTCCAGCTAATATTTTCGCCGATATAACCACATAAAAGAATCCCTAAGAAAGCACCTGCATTTACCCCCATGTAAAAGATGGTATAAGCACCGTCTTTTTTATCAGGAAAATATTTGTAAATGTGCGATACGATAGAAGTCATGTTAGGTTTAAAGAAACCATTTCCAACAATCAACAAACCAATCCCAATGTACAAAAAGACGCTATTTGTTTCGATGGCCATGGAGGCGTGCCCAAGTGTCATGATAACCGCACCGATGACTACCGCGCGCCGGTATCCTATATACTTATCGGCAATAAATCCACCTAGAATTGGCGTAATATATACCAAAGCTGTATAAGTTCCATAAAGTGATAAGGCGTGTGAAGAAGGCCAGTTCCATCCACCTAGTCCAAAAGCACTAATTAGAAAAAGAACCAATAAAGCCCGCATTCCGTAGTAAGAAAATCGTTCCCACATCTCGGTAAAAAATAATACGAACAACCCCGATGGATGTCCCAAAACTTTGGAATCAAAAAAATTGTTTGGTTTATGAGTATTCTCTTGCATAGTTTAATTTTTCGAATTTTAAAATTAGATTAATTTTTCTACTTCTTGACATTGGATATTATTTAATTTTTTCTATAAGTGATAATCAATAATCGATGAACGGGTTTTTGATAATGTTAAATCGTTTGTTTTTAGTGAATTGAAACGATTTAGATGCGTGTGTTAAAATTTTAATTTTTTACCTCGATTCCTGTAAAAAAAAAACAATTTTTTCCGTTTAACCACTTTAATGCAGTGAAAGTTAACTTTAAATAAACAGAATGAAAAATGTACGGTGGGTAGGATCACAGTATATATTTGTTCAGCCGTTATTTTAAATCCTTTATAATCAACAAATCTTATGTCAGTATTCATGCTATGTAAAATTTGTATGATTTTAATAGAAATAGATTATCTTTGCCTCGCAAGAATTTTGAAATCAAATTATGTCAATTTACTCCCTCGGAATCATCGCTTTATCTGCCTCCATTTTGTGCAGTTGTAACAATGCGGATGAAGATCATCAAGAAGAATTAACCGCAGAAAAGGACTCATTGACAGTGGTAAACACTGATAAACACTCCTATTCACAAATTTCGAAAGTAAATACAACTCATTTAGCTTTAGATTTATCCATTGATTTTGAGAAGAAAATAATTTCAGGAAGTGCTAACCATACTATCAATAATGCTGCTCAGGCAAGTGAAATTATTTTTGATATCAATAGTTTAGCTATTGAACGGGTTGAGTTGGACAATGGGGAAGAAACGACGTTTAAGTTAGGTGAGGTGGATGAATTAATTGGTCAATCTTTAACCGTTGCTATTAAACCTACCACTAAAAATGTAACAATTTATTATGCCACATCGCCAGATTCAAAAGCGCTGCAATGGTTAAATCCTCAACAAACGGCTGATAAAATTCATCCTTACCTGTTTACACAAGGAGAGGCTGTTTTAACAAGAACTTGGATTCCATGTCAAGACACCCCTGCCAATAGAATTACGTACAGTGCGGATATTCAAGTTCCAAAAGAATTAATGGCTGTGATGAGTGCCGATAATCCAACGGAGAAAAATGAAGAAGGGAAATATCATTTTGAAATGAAAAATGCCATTCCTTGTTATTTAATAGCTCTAGCAGTTGGTGATTTCGAATTTGCTTCGTTAGGTAGTCGAACTGGGGTTTATGCCGAGAAATCGATGTTGGAAAAAAGTGTGTACGAATTTGCGGATGTTGAAAAAATGATTCAAGTAGCCGAAGAATTGTACGGTGAATATCAATGGGGACGTTATGACATCATTGTATTACCTCCATCTTTTCCGTTTGGTGGCATGGAAAATCCAAAATTGACCTTTGCTACTCCGACCATTTTAGCAGGCGATCGCTCGTTGGTTTCTTTAATTGCACACGAGTTGGCACATTCTTGGTCGGGCAACTTGGTGACCAATGCTACGTGGGATGATTTTTGGTTGAACGAAGGTTTCACGGTTTATTTTGAAAACCGAATAATGGAAGCCATGTTCGGAAAAGATTATTCAGACATGTTGTTTTCAATTGAATTTGATGAACTAAAAAAGGAAAATCAGGCAATTCTCGAAAGCGAATTCCCCGGCGACACCAAACTAAAACTTGATTTAGAAGGAAGAGATCCTGACGAAGGAATGACCACCATTCCATATATTAAAGGTGCGTTATTTTTGATGACACTTGAAAAAGCCGTTGGACGCGAAAAATTTGATGTTTTTGTCAAAGATTATTTTGATGATCACGAATTTAAAACGATGACCACCGAAGCGTTTATCACTTATTTAAATACAAATTTGCTTCAGCCGACTAAGGTTGAGTTTAATACAGATGAATGGATTTATGGAGAAGGAATTCCTGAAAATTGTGTCAACATAGTTTCTAATCGATTTAGTTTGGTAGAAAAAGAATCTCAATTAGTACCTACGTTAAAGAATACAAAAGCACTCGAAGAAGTGTCCAAAGAATGGTCGACACAAGAATGGATGCACTTTA
>JADZFJ010000015.1 GCA_020849935.1 Crocinitomix sp.
AAGCATGATGGATTCGTTTAAAACGGAATCTTTCTCAACTAATTTATCTTGCAATTCTCTATTTTCAGATCGAAGACGAGCAATCTCTTCACTTTCATTGGCAGCTCCTTCGTCGACTGTTGGAGACATATTACATGAAAATACAAAAGCTAAAAGTGCGGAAGAATATATAAAATTTTTCATTTTACGGTACGATTTGTGTTGGAACAAAACTAAGTAATATTTAATTCAAATGCTTATTTTTGAAACAAAATCAATTGAAATGAAAAAATCACTTTTTGTATTCCTCCTATTCACCTGCTTTTCCTTTGGATCGAAAGCAGTTTCTGTGGATTATCAAGTAGGCATGTCTTCCCCAAATTCGCATTATTTTGAGGTTGAAATGACAGTCGAAGAAGTGAATGCTGAATTTATTACGATTAAAATGCCTGTTTGGGCACCAGGATCCTATCTTGTCCGTGAATTTTCGAAAAACGTCAACATTGTTCGCGCAACAAGTGGCGATGGTAAAGAATTAGCGGTCAAAAAAGTGGCGAAAAATGCGTGGCAAATTGCCACAAATGGCAGCAAAAAAATAAAGATTAATTATGAAGTTTATGCTTTTGAATTAACCGTTCGCACCAGTTTTTTAGATGATTCGCACGGATATATCAACGGAACAAGCCTTTTTATGTATGTTGATGGAGACAAAGAAAACGCAGGAACCCTAACCATCAATGCCCACGATTCGTTTAAAAAAATCGCTACCGCCCTTCCACATGAAGGTAAAAATGTGTATTCCTTTGCAAATTATGACCATTTGGTAGATTGTCCGATTGAAATTGGGAATCATTTAGAGTTTTCGTTTAAAGCAGCGGGGGTAAATCACAAAGTGGCCATGTATGGTGCTGGAAATTTTGATGTTGCCACGCTACAAAAAGATATGGCAAAAATTGTCGAAGCGGAAACGAAGATCATGGGGGAAAATCCAAATGAAAATTATTTGTTTATTATTCACAACCTTACCGTTGGTTCTGGTGGACTTGAACATGCCAATTCAACGACCTTACAAGTGAATCGTTGGACCTACCAAGGAGCAGATTATAATGGTTTTATTAGTTTGGTTGCCCATGAATACTTTCATTTATGGAATGTAAAACGCATGCGTCCAAATACCTTAGGTCCATTTAATTACGACGCTGAAAATTACACTGATTTATTGTGGGTGATGGAAGGATTCACTTCTTATTATGATGAATTAGTACTCAGAAGAGCCGGTTTTTTCTCCGAAGATGAGTATTTAAACAAATTATTTAGTTCGATTAATTATGTAGAAAATCAACCAGGCAACCTCATTCAACCAGTGGCGCATGCTAGTTTTGATGCATGGATAAAATCATACCGTCCAAATGAAAACAGCGCCAACACAACGATTTCCTATTATTCGAAAGGACAAATTTTGGCGGCAATGTTGGATGTTTACATTATTCAAAAATTTGCCCATCAAAAATGTTTGGATGATTTTTTGAGAATGTTGTATGTAGATTTTTATAAAAAACAAGCAATTGGCTATACAGAAGATCAATTTCAAACGAGCTTAGAAACCTTCTTAGGTGAAGATATGGATTGGTTTTTTGATAAACATGTCTATGGAACTGCGACAATAGATTATGGTAAATTCTTTACTGGCGTAGGCTTAAATGTATTTGACAATGTAAAAGATGCCAGTCCTGAATTAGGAATTAAAGTGAATGAAGCTGGTGGCAAATTAACAATTTCGGGCGTTACCAAAAATTCGGCCGCAGAAAAACAGGGTTTAAGCGTTAATGATGAAATTATTGCCGTGGATGGTTTTAGAGTGAATAAAGCGGCATTTGATGCTATGATGAGTAAAAAGAAAAGCGGTGATGAAATGGAAATTTTACTTTCTCGAGACAATATAATCAAAACCTATAAAATTAAAATGGGCGAACGAAAAGCTGTGAATTACGTGTATTCTGCCAGCTTTAATGAAGTCACAAAATCCAATTTTAGCTATTGGCTAAGAACAGATAATTAATTTAAAATAAACTAGTTGAAAACCTTATTTCCAAATTATTTTTTAAAATTTTTACTTAAAGCAGGGGTCATGATTCTTATCTACACCCTTTGTAGAGTTCTTTTTTTATTACTCAATTTAGATCATTTTCCGGTGGTCTATTTTTCAGATTTTTTGGTGGGGATTTTATTCGATACCATTACCACCGCCATTGTTTTTCTTCCTTTAGTAGCAATTGAAATGTTTCCGAATAAGTGGCGAGGGAAACGTTTTTATCAATGGATTTTGATGGGTGCTTTTCAGGTGATTTTATTCCTGACGACGCTTATTAACCTCATCGACATCGAATATTTTAAACATACCTCTTCGCGATCCACGGCTTCACTCGTTAAAATGTTAGGTTTTGGGGACGATCTTCGGCAACAATTACCCTCTTTTTTGAAGGACTATTGGTACCTTTTTATTATTTTGATTCTCTTTCAAGTTTTCGGAACATGGTTGTATTTACGAATTAACAGAATTGCAGATGATAGTTCGAAAGTGACTTGGTTGAAGCAAATTTTGTTTTTCCCACTTACGGCCGCACTTTTTGTTTTGATTGGACGAGGAGGCATTGGCGTTCGTCCGATTGCTGCGCCAACCGCCGCGAGTTATACGATTGATCAAAATATTCAATTGGTGCTAAATTCGGCATTTACTGTCATTAAAACGTGGGGCAATGTCGAGTTAAAAGAAGTGGATTATTTTGAACCTGACGAATTAGTTAAAATCTATAATCCTGTCCATCAATATTCGGAACCGGCTGTGCTAAATTCGCCGAATGTGGTTATTTTATTATTAGAAAGTTTCTCGGTCGAATACATCTCATCTATCAACGGAGAAAAAGAAGTTTATACCCCATTTTTAGATTCACTCATTGATAGTTCATTGGTATTCACGAATTGTTATGCGAATGGAAAAAAATCAATGGATGCGATGCCTTCGGTAATTTCATCGATACCTAAATTAATGGAATTGGAATATTTAACTTCCTCTTATGCAGCCAATCAAATTGAATCTATTCCTAAAATTTTGTCCAAAAAAGGATACGAATCTGGTTTCTTTCATGGCGCGACCAATGGTTCGATGAATTTTGATGTTTTTGCAGATGTCACTGGATTTGACGCCTATTACGGTAAAAATGAATACAATAACGATGATGATTACGATGGCACTTGGGGAATTTATGACGAACCATTTCTAGATTGGTCAGTGGATCAGATGTCTAAAATGAAGAAACCTTTCTTTTCCACTATTTTTACAATCTCTTCACATCCTCCCTATTCAATTCCGAAACAATACAAAAACACGTTTAATCAAGGCCCAAGTGAAATGCACGATGCCGTTCGATATTCTGATTATGCACTCAAAAAGTTCTTTGAAAAAGCCAAAAAAACGAGTTGGTACGAAAACACGTTATTTGTGCTTGTAGCCGATCATACGCCTGCATCAGGCACACCAATTTACTTTAAAGACATGGGAAATATGCACATCCCATTGGTGTTTTTTCATCCTTCCCATCCAAAATTTAAAGGCCGAAATGAAAAAATTGTCAGCCAAACGGACATTATGCCTACCATCCTTCAATTAATTGGTCACCAAGAACCATTTTTCTCTTTTGGACAATCTGTTTTTGAGCCAGCACCTGGTTTTAGCGCGATTTATATTGGGGATAAATTCTTATATTTTGGTGAATATCAACATGAAAATTATTTTATGGTGTATCAAAATGAACAAGTAATTGGTGTTTATTCGGTGAAGGATCAATTGCAAATAACGAATTTATCAGGCAAAATCGAAATTACACAAGCACTCGAACGATCGCTAAAAGCCATGATTCAAACCTATAACCACGCCCTCATTAACAACAAAATGACCATCAAATAAAATGGAGGGAAGGAAAAAAATATTGTTTATAATAAATCCAATTTCAGGGGTTGGTAAAAAAAATAAGATTCCAGGACTTTTAGAAACAAATTTAGATCGAGGAAAATTTGATTGGGAGATTGAATATACTCAAAAAAGAAAACATGGTGCAGAAATTGCGAAAACACACCGCAGTCAATTTGATGCGATTGTTGCAGTTGGTGGGGATGGTTCGGTCAATGAAATTGGAAGTGAATTAATTAATCAAGAATGTGCTTTGGGAATTTTACCTTGTGG
>JADZFJ010000016.1 GCA_020849935.1 Crocinitomix sp.
GAACAATAAATTGATTTTATTAAGGTTATGCAAAAACAACTTAACTTTTGATTTTTGAAGCATGGTGCTTAAAGTTTTTTTACAAATCCTTCTTCTAATTGGATTGCTTCAGCAGGGTTATTCGCAAATTGACCCGGCTAATTTGGACAAAAAACTCCTTGAACATGAAATTAAAATTTTGATTGATTCAACACGTTTGGCGCATCAACTTCCAGCTCTTTTTAACGATTCTATCTTATATGTGGCTTCCGATCATCACGCAAATTATTTGCTTAAAAAAGGAGTGTTGAGCCATGAAGAACTTGAAAATAAAAATTGCTTGACACCACAGGACAGAGCGAATTTTTATGGGGTGCAAAAAAATTATTTTGTTGGCGAAAATATTGCTTTTACCGTGTATAATGCGAATGTACAGGTGAAAGATAAACTATTTAACACGAATAACTACCGTGAAATCGCTAGGAGTTTGGTCTATTCGTGGGTGAACTCTAAAGGGCATTATGCAAATATTATAACGCCAGAATATCAAGTGACTGGATTGGCTATTTCGATTGATCCGAAATTAAAAAGGGTGTACGCTTGCCAAAAGTTTGCGCAGGTGCTTTACACCTACTCTTTTGTTGAAAATCAACAGTTTTTCCCCTATTCTGATTTAAACAACCAACCACCAAAAACACAACTTTCTAAAAATTATCCTGAAAAAGCCTATCCGCATGGTTTACAAGACAGTAAGTTGGAGCGTTGTGATGAATGTAAACAAAAATGGGAAAATTACCCCGGAATGTCAGTCAGCGTTAAAAACAATAATTTTATCTTACGTGTTGAAGATGCTAATTTTGTAAAAGAGATCATTCAAAATAAACATGATGGTTTTGCGGTTGAAATTGTACCTTTTGATGCGTATGCCTGTGGAAATCCAGCCTACGAAAATGAACCTAGTAGAAGAAATGGTTTAAAACGAACGACAGGAAATATTTTAATGCCTGTCTATCGAGACGATTTAATAAAGGGGTATAAAAAACGGACTAAAGTGAAGAACCTAAATTTCGTTAAATACCTTTTTACGGCCGATTCTGTTTCTTTTTTTAAACGCTTTGGGAGGTATGAATTAGCAAATTTTGACGCCCAATACTTTGAAATTAAATTGGGAAGAGTGCCGAAGGATTTATCTGGGTGGTGGAATCACAACTTGGTTTATATCCACGACAAGCAAATCTGTCACTTTTTATACCTCACAAATTATCCTGGCGAACTAAGCACCGAATTGATTGAGGTAGATTATGTGCCACCTGTTCCTATTAACGAATATGAATTTAAGCTTGAACAATTTAAGGATACCTTGGAGTTGTATTATGATGCTGGCCAAACCGTCAGCTTAAACACTGATTTGGACTTGATGATTCAACGTTTTGAAAAGAATCATTTAAAAATAAGTTCCGTAAAAATTGAAGGATTTTGTTCGGTTGAAGGTGACAGCACTATCAACGAAAAACTACATCAACAACGAACCGAAAATATCCTCAACGAACTTACATCGTTGACAGAATCAGACGCATCTTATTATACAAACTCAAGTGTCGCTTGGGATCATTTTTACCAAGCTGTGCAATATCATCCAAAATGGAAATTTTTGTTCCCCCTTTCAAAAGCTGAAATTCTTGCATATTTAGCTAATCCTAAAAACGAAAAACCGACGGATATTTTAAGTCAAGAACGAAAAGTGCGTGTGGTTGTAACTGGCGTTAAAGAATTTAATTCACAAACGGCAGACTATTATATTCAACGCGATTTAAAAGCACTATTTGAGAAGGATCCGACAACAAAAATGGTCAAGTGCAAAGATGTGGAAGAGCTTCAACGTTTGTATCAAAAAGCTTTTTATTTGGCAACTGTTGATTCCATTGCAATCGAAGATTTTACTAAAATTGAAATTCCAAAATTTAAGGAAAGTTTGTCACATACATTTCAGCATGATATTGCCTTTTATCGATATCATTTTCTGCATGAAACTGCGGATAAAACACAACTTGCTTTGCTCGAATCACAAGTTGAACTCGTATTTCGCGAATGTGGTGCTGCTGAACATTTAAGTCCTGAATTTCATTATTTAAGCGCCTGTTTATTAGTTAAAAAATTGGAGCGAAATGACGACAAAAACACACCCGAAAATCCAGATATTCAAAAAGCTTTTGATCGGTTGAATTTATTATTAGAATCTTACCCTATCGATTCTTCTTTTTTACTAAATGTTTCAAAGGCGAACTTGAACATTATTAATATTTTATGTGAAGACATTGCTCCCGACATGATTTATAAATACAACGACATTGTCAATTCAAGTTTGATTCAAATTGTTGAATACGAACGAAAAACCAACCAATTAACTCCAAGTTCTGCGCTGAGACTGGCCAAACTATTGTGCTATTTCCAAAACATTAATTTGGCGGTAAGTTTATGCAAGGATTTTTTGTACGACAATGAAATCTTAAAATTGTATTTACCACTCGCTTACACACATACATCGTACCTAAGCAGTGATGATGCGCTAATTTTTGAACGTGAGTTTTACGCACTTTTGATGGAAGCTAAAACCCGACTCAGCCCGAGCGAATGGTGTCAGCTTTTTTACGGAGATATGGGGATTCCTTTTCAGGTGATGGATAATAAACTTTTGCATACCGAATTTTGCGCTACCTGTCCTAATCGGGTAAATGAATTATTTAAATTTGAATAAAAGGTTCGATTTTTATCTTATTTGATTACCAATTGACATTTACCTTTCCAACTATTTTATTTTCTTTCGATCCTCTGGATAACTGACATATAATTTCCATTTTTCCATGTTGTAAGTGTGTGTACTTGAGGATAAGACAGCGGTACTGAATAGACTTACTACTGTACCTATAGCGACAATTGTTCCGCCTACGACTCCAGCAATTAAATCATCAAAAGAATCTAAGGATTGACCTATTGGGGCCACCACAACCAACCCTAAACCTGATAACGTCACGCCTGACACCAACATTCCAACTCCCAGGCCAAGTCCCCCTTCTTTAGTAACTCTAATACTTTCAATGTCATTGAACGCGATTGTTGTATTATCAACTACTAAGGTAGAATCCGTGAAAGAGGTGTACTTCCCTTTTATAAGGTGATTTAATCCCTTCACTTTGATGGTTAAGATTTGTGATTCAGAAATTGTAGGTGAATTTACCACCCACGTACGGTTCTCCAGTTTTAATTCAGGTTGCGGAGTTTCTTCATTGTTTTTTTGCGAAAAAGCCAATTGAGAGACACAAAGGACAATTAAAATCAGAACAATTTTACGCATGAGTTGGTGTTTTTCTTAATTACGTAAATTTTGGCTAAATGGTTGAACTAGCTTCGATTTAATCAAAAAAAAATCCCCAATTGCTTGGAGATTTTTCATGTTCAAAATTCACTAATGACTTATTGTTTTACAACTTTTTTATTTTCTTTCGATCCTCTGGATAACTGACATATAAATTCCATTTTTCTGTATCATACGTGTGGGTGCTAAAAAGAACCACTACCCCGCCAGTAAGAGCGAGATACCCACCTGACCCAACTAGTAGGGCAGAAGCCATCGTTACTAAAATAGCTTCAATAAGATCTGAAGGCGTTTGGTTGAAAAAAAATGCAAATCCAGAAGCTGTTATTAATCCACCTGTCCCCATTAATATTATACCATTTCGAATACCTCCTCTGTTAGTCGCATAGATTACTTCGATATCCTTAAAAGAAACAACTGTATCAGCTAGGGATAAAGTAGAATCGGTAAAAGCTGTATAATATCCCTTAACAAGTTGGTCTTGATTTACCAATTTTAATTTTAAGAATTGCTGCGCCTTAATAGTAGGAGAGAATCGATCTTTTTCACGATTTTCAACTTTTAAAACGGGTTGATCATTTTTCTTTTTTTGTGCGATCGTAAAATTTGAGTGAACGAGGCAAATTAAAATTAAAAGCACTTTATAAGTTTTCATCCTTTCTTTTCTAAAAATTTATTCTTTCTATTTTTTTGTCTATTCGATCAGGATAACTCACATATAATTGCCATTTTTTCGTTTTGTAGGTGTGTGCACTCGACGGTATAATCATAGCGCTAATTGTACTCATTACTGTCCCAACGATTACAGCTCCACCCCCCAAAACCAATACTAGTAATCCTTCTGCTAAACCGTAATACTCATCCATCTTTGAGATCCCCATTATACCTAACCCTGACATTGTCACACCAGTCACTAACATTCCCACTCCAAGGCCAAGTCCCCCATGCTTAGTAACCCGAATACTTTCAATGTCATTAAATGCGATGGTTGTAGAGTCAACAACCAAGGTAGAATCTGTAAAAGAGGTATATTGACCTTTTACAAGATGATCCTCTCCCTTTAATTTGATGGTTAAGCGTTGGGTCTCAAGAATTGTGATTGAATTCATGACCCATTTTCGGTTCTCAAGTTGTAATTTTGGCAATTCGGTTTCTTCATTGTTTTTTTGCGAAAAAGCTAATTGAGAGACACAAAGGACAATTAAAATCAAAACAATTTTACGCATGAGTTGGTATTTTTCTTAATTACGGAATTTTTGGCTAAATGGTTGAAAACGGTTCGATTTAATCAAAAAAAAATCCCCAATTGCTTGGAGATTTTTCATATTCAAAATTCAATAATGACTTATTGTTTTACAACTTTTTCAATTTCTTTACCGTTTTCGTTAATCAATTCGATAAAATAAACACCAGCTTCTAAATTAGCAATGTTAAATTGTACAATGCTTGTTTCGTTGGATTGACTCACTTGCAATGTTTGAATTATTTTACCAGAAAGATCAACCAAATTTACTTGTGAAGAACTCTCGGAATTCGTTGAAACAGTTACATTTATTTGCTCAGTTGCTGGGTTTGGATAAACAGCTAAAACATTTTTTTGTACTGTCTCTGTCAAACCAACTTCACCAGGATTTAATCGGACACGTACAATTGGTGCAGCTCGGTCAAAAAATCCTCGGTTTAAATATTCATCATCTTTTCCTTGAACGTTGTTAAATCCAATATCCCCTTGGCGCGCAAACATCGGTTGAGGTGTCGAAGCATATTGATACGCACAAAATAAATACAAGGAGGTTGGAATTACCTCAAATTCTTCTAAATCAAAGGTCACAAAACCACCCAAATCAGCTTCGGTCACATCGTGTTCATTTGAATCAAAAATCAAGGTCCATTCTGTTCCTCCCTCAACAAATTCCCACACAGCACCTTTAATTACTTCGCCTAAATTTTCTGTGTAATCTGTAATTTGAACAATCAACGCAGTTGCTTCGTCATTCACTTGAAAGGACATTAAATTTCCAAAATAAGCTTCGCCAGTTTTTAAAGGCCAGTTGCCAATTTCTAAAGTAGGACCTAAATCATAATCTAAAGCCATGGTGTACTCGGTCAATTCAAAAAAGGCATCTTCTAAGGTATTATCAGCTAAAGCGTCGTCTGCATCGTCTGAAATAGCTGTCCATTCAATAGTATAATTTCCAAGCTCATCAGGCGTGTAACCCGTTTCATGTAAAAGGGTGTCTTGCTGACCATTTACCAAAGAAGGAATAAAGGTCGTACTTGTTCCTGAAGCTACTTCCGAACCATCTGGGCCAGAAATCACATAATTAAACTTAATGTTTGTTTGTTCGATATGACCGATGTTTTTAATCACCGCACCAATAATAAACTCTTGCGCGTGTGCTTGTGCCACTTGACTGTAAACAATGCCTCCGTCGTAATTTCTATATGCTGTTAAAATGGCCAAATCAGATTCATTGATGTCTTCAATTTGAACATTGTCAATTTGCCATCCATAATTCCAAGCTCCATCACAACGAAATCTAACCCACACATTTGCTTCTTCTCCAGCAATTAAATCAGTAATATCCCACGAAACTTTTTCTGGA
This sequence comes from Crocinitomix sp., assembly GCA_020849935.1. Lineage (GTDB taxonomy): Bacteria > Bacteroidota > Bacteroidia > Flavobacteriales_D > Crocinitomicaceae > Crocinitomix. The sequence goes on from JADZFJ010000016.1 coordinate 5,959, forward strand.
TTTGGTCTTGCTTCACGTCCAACGCCTTCGTTGATTTCGATTTCTGTCCAAGCAATTCCATCTGTCGAAACACCAATATAACAATGCTCTGCTGTTTCAGCAGGTTGCCATTCAGCAAAAAATTGATCAAATGTCAATGCGACAAATTCTCCTGACGCTGCCGTCAAATCTAACATGGGCGAAGTTAATGTTGCTGCTTCTGGAATCCCGTAACTGGAGTTATCGGCATCCGAATCAAGCAATACCCATTGTGTTGGGGTTGAAGTTGCCATGACAGGAATTTGGAAGGTGTTTTCTGGATCATTTTCGTGACCAGAATCGGTTAATTTAAAATTTACCGGCCCCTCTTGAATCACGGCCGACCAACCGTCAAAACCTCCATCAAAATCTTGCGTGTAATAAACTGCACGATCATGTTCTGTTTCAAGACTTCTTCCATCAAGGGTAGAAATAGCAAAAGGCGCGTGTTTTTCGTCCGGTGCATAGGTAAAATTGTTGCGCATATAAGGCGCTTGAGCGAAAGACATTCCCGCCAAAAGGAATGTACTTCCAATTAAGTACGATTTTTTCATGTAAAAATTTTTTTAAAGTTAATGAAAGGTTTTTAATCACCAAATTAGCTGATGAACTCGCGTAGAAAATTTCGATTAATTTGTTACACGCAGCAACCAATTATCAGTGAATTTTAGGGTTTGTTTTGTGTCTTAAAACGAGCAAAAGGAAAGACAAATATCTTAATAATTTTGACTGTAAAATTTCAGGTAGGCCTCCACATCTTTTAGCTTGTAGAGTTCACTGAAATTTTTAGCCGTGATTAAACAGATTTTAAAATCTGTAGCCGTTGTACCTAATACTCCAATTGATTTAGATGAGGCAAACGATTCTAAGTAAATTTTTGCCTTTGCAAGGTCATTGAATGATCGCACCACTAATAATTGCGAAGATTCACCCATTGGGGAGTCTTGAATCGATAGATTATCGGTTGGGTAATAAGCAGAATTAAAATTAGAAACTTTAATTTTTATTTCGGCGATATCACCTGCGTCTTTAGGAATGACAATCGCAAAAAAATGTTTTGTATCCGCTTGGAACACATAAGGGGAATCAACGACCACATCTGGTTCGACCAAAGCCTCACCTGATTTAATTTTATTTAGGTACATTTTTGCCGTCATTCCCTCTTCTGACGTAGGTGAAATGGTAATCAATTCTCTTAAAGGTTGTGCAATTAACTCAACATTTCCAGGATCCATTTTACTTAATGCAAAGGCTTTCAATAAATAATATTTGTTCAAATATTTATTGGTTTTATCTTGGCTGATTACCTCGTTACATTTGGTTACTACGGCTCCATAGCCACGGTTTCTATAATCTTTAAGGACATTCGTATATGCATCTAATTCGATACGAGCAGCAAGTTCTTTCTTTTTTGTATAATCCGGATCAATTAAGATATTCGCGATTTCACTCTCAGGATATCTTTTTAAAATCAACTCTTTGTAATCGTTAGCTTTAGGATCAGATTTTTTTGAATACATCAAATAGAGTTGGTAGAGCGAAGGCAATACTTTCGGATGCTCAATATTTCGATCGATGACTTGTTGAAAGTATGAAATAGCTTCTTTTTCTTCTTTTAATTGTTCTTTGTAAATAATTCCCAAATTATACAAAGAGTTAATTAAGATTTGATTTGAAGAGTCCACCGCGGCTTGGGTAAGCGGAATATCTTTCATTAAATCTTCGGCTGTGATTCCCTTTTTTTTCACCACCGAATCTACATCTGAACCATTGTCGCTGATGATTCCACCTGAGGAGGATTTGTTTGTTCTTCGCCAATTATCTTCTAAAGGCCTTTGACCCCAATATCCTCTAAAATCGTTGAAACCTGATTCAACTTGTTTCAAGTTAGAAAAATACCATTTTTTACCAGCGCCATTTCCTCCCAAATCTTGTTGGTTATTGATTCTGGCTTGCTGTTCAATTAACTTTTGTTCTGCGGCAATCCGATCACGTTCTTTTTTTTCTTCGATGTCTTTCGCAATTTTTTCCAAGTATTTTTCACGATCTTTTGGTGGCATACCTCCCAATCGTTGCAGACTGTCTTGTAATTGAACCGTTTCGTAATGAAAAACAAGATCCGCTAAACCTAGGGCTTTATTTTTGATGGATTCATAATCCTCGTGTTCTTTTGGTAAAACCTTTACACAACTGTCGTAATATTTTTGAGCGCTTAGGTAGTCTTTTTCATTAAAAGAAATATCTGCTAATCGTTGGTAGCTGATACCCTTTTGACGATCATTTTTAATCGACCAACGTACGGAATTTGAATAATTAGCTTTTGCTGAAGGAATGTCAGGTTTTTTAACATCCAACTCGGCTAACGCATAATAAATTTGGTCTTTATATTCGACGTTTTTAGCGTCCACCAACATTTTATTGAGTTCTTTTACCAATAACGCGGTATTTCCAGTAGCAGATAAGGCATTTCGAATCTTTGCCTTAAAACGCATTTCATACGGAGCATTGGACTTGGTAACTTTGTCGAAACACTCGGCAGCGGCTTGATTATTTCCTTGATCGGAATAAAGTTGTCCGAGTGCAAAAAGATACCGGGCGCGTCGTTTTTTATTTTTACAAATTTTTATTCCTTCTTCTAAGTATTCAATCGCCTTTTTATCTTCGTCTTGCGCCAAATAAAATTCGGCCATTACAATTTGGTAATCGACTAATAATTTTTTTGGGAAAGGGGCTGGTTCATTGTCTTTTTCCTTGTCACTTTTTTTAGCCCGTTGTTTTTCAAGCTTTGAAGGTTTCTCTTTATCCTTTTCAGCTTCTTTTTTACTTTCGGTATTGTCAATAGCTGTTTTTACCTGAGCTAATACTGCTTTTGCGGCGGGGAAATCACCTTGTGCAATATATGTCTTTGCCAACCAAATCCGGGCTTCATGCACCGCTTCTTCACTTCTAAAATATTCTGTCTCTGCAACATATTTTAATTTTTCTTCCGACTCATTGTATTCACCTTTGATATAATAAGCCCTTCCGATCACCAACCAATTGTCATCAATCCAACGGCAATTTTCATTCTTTTTATTTTTAATGACAGCAGGATTTGGCATACTGTGTCGAACGACAACTTTAGAACAACGTGCAATGGCGTCTTCTAATTGAGGAAACATGGCCGAAGCATCTTCGCCTTTTGGATACAAATCCAGCGGAATCACTTTTGAATAATCTTCTTGATAACCAGATCGGTATGCTTCTAACGCTTCGTTAATGATTACGCCAGCATTGTAATAGCCATTGTATCGGGCGGTCATATTGTGATAGCCCTTGTTTAACAAAGCATCTTTTTCTGTCGAACATGACGAAAGGATGCTGAGCAACAAAGCACAAAAAACGACAACCTTATTTAATTTTCCTGTATGCATTCAATATATATTCAACTCGGTTCAACGCCGAAAGAGCAAAATTATTTGATTTTATTTAAAAATAATCATTTTCAAAGATTTAATTAACTCGTCTTTATTCTCCCACAAACTCATGTGTCCAGCATTTGCGATGGTAAATAGAGCAGGTTTGACGGTCAATTTTTCAATTTCTTCAATCATTTGACTCATTTTCACCACTTGATCAAATTCACCTTGAATAATAGCCACTTTTCCAGTTTCTAGGACTTCGTGGTTGTTATTTCTATCTCTCATCCCTGCAGTAATGGCAATGATTTCGGAACTCGGTAAGGTGATGGCACGTTGTTTTAATTGTTCGATCACTCCCCTACATTTATTCCGATTTTCAGGCGCAAAAAGATTTGGAATAACTTCATTGATCAATCGAATTTTATTGTCTCTTGCTACTTCAATAAACCGATTTCGATCTGCTTGTTTTTCGACCGAATCTTGCCAAAAATTAGAATGAATTAAGACTAACTTTAAATCTACCAGTTTTGCCAATTCCAATCCAACATATCCACCCAACGAATGCCCTAGGACAAAGGCATTGTGAATATTTTCAGCCTTAAAAAAAGCACCGAGTAATTGAGCGATTGCGGGAATGGAACAATAATCGCCATAAAACCTACTTTTTCCGTGGCAAGGTAAATCGACCAAGTAAATTTTACAATCTTCCTGATAAAATTCTTCGATTAGGTTCAGCCAAATCGTATGATCTTCTAAAAATCCATGCAAAAAGACAAGGGTTTGAGTCCCTTGCCCCTTTTGTACAAAATTTAATTCGAGATTCTCAAATTGAAAAACGTTCATTTATTGATTCATCAAATCTTCAATTTCTTCTACTTCAATTGGAATATTTCCCATTAAATTAACAGGACTTCCAGCAGGCTGCACGATCAAATTATCTTCGATACGAATCCCTAAATTTTCGGCAGGAATATAAATTCCAGGCTCGCATGTAAACGCCATTCCAGCTTTAATTGGTTCGGTCCACAAACCTAAATCGTGGGTATCTAAACCAATATAATGGGAGGTTCCGTGCATGAAATATTTTTTATAGGCTGGCCATTTTGGATCTTGGTTTTTGATGTCTGTTTGATCTATCAAGCCAAGAGCTAATAATTCCTTTTCCATTATTTTACCCACCTCGGCGTGATAATCGACAATAAAAGTGCCTGGTACAAGTAATTTTTCCGCTTCCTTTTTCACATGTAAAACAGCGTTGTAAACCGCCTTTTGACGCGGAGAAAATCGGCCATTTGCAGGAATACATCTCGTTAAATCGGAGGCGTAATTGGCATATTCTGCACCAAAATCCATTAAAATCACATCCCCGTCGTTACAGGCTTGATTGTTTTCAATGTAATGAAGAACACATGCATTTTTTCCAGAAGCAATGATTGGTGTGTATGCAAATCCTTTCGAGCGATTTCTTAAAAATTCGTGCATTAATTCGGCTTCAATTTCATATTCCATCACCCCTGGTTTCACAAAATTAAGCAATCTGCGAACTCCCTTTTCAGTGATATTACATGCGTTTTGCATCAATTCAAGCTCGATAGTTTCTTTAATCGAACGCAAACGATGCATAATAGGAGCACTTTTCTTAAAAGTGTGTGCAGGATACGCATTTTTTAATCTTTTAATAAAACGATCTTCACGCGTTTCCACAATTGTTGAAGCTCGTGTATGTTCGTTGGTGTTGATGTAAATATTTTCCGCTTGAGCCGTAATCGTTTTTAAAATCGTGTCAAACTGATCTAACCAATACACATTTTTAATACCTGATGTCTCAAAGGCTTGATCCTTACTTAATTTTTCACCTTCCCAAATGGCGATGAGTTCGCTTGTTTCTTTTAAAAACAACATCTCCCGATGATCTTCATTAAAAGCATCTGGGTAAATTACGAGGATACTTTCCTCTTGATCAACTCCCGACAAGTAAAAAATATCCCGGTGTTGTTGAAAAGGCATGGTACTATCCGCACTAATTGGGAAAATATCGTTTGAATTAAAAAATGCAATTGAATTAGGTGCAAGTGCAGCTTTAAATTTTTCGCGGTTCTTAATAAAAAGAGTTTTATCGATTTTATGGTATTTCATTTTTAACGATTGTATGGTTCTTTAATAGGGTTTAAAGGTACATATTTTTATTGTTTTCGCTCAAGTTGCGTCGACAAGATCAAGACAAAAATAATATTCGGCCGATTTTTTACGCTTGAATGTTTCCAAATTCCCAAAAAAAAGACGTGTTTTCGCAATTTAACTAGGTGAAAACATATATAATTAAAGTTTTGTAGTTATCTTTGCGCTTCCAAAAATGAAAAAATGTCATCAGGAGTGAAAATATTTTCAGGGCGTGCCACATTGAAACTAGCAACAGAAATTGCTTTACATTATGGCGTAGAACTAGGAAACGTGATCGTAACTGAGTTCAGTGACGGAGAATTTCAGCCTTCATTAGAAGAAACAGTAAGAGGACAGGATGTATTTTTTATTCAATCCACCATGCCTCCTGTTGAAAATTTATTCGAGTTATTGTTAATGATTGATGCAGCAAAACGTGCTTCTGCAAAATCAATTATTGCCGTAATTCCTTATTTTGGATTTGCAAGACAAGATCGAAAAGATAAACCAAGGGTGGCAATTGGCGCAAAGATGGTGGCAAAAATGCTCGAATCGGCGGGCGTTGATCGCATTATGACCATGGATTTACACGCGGATCAAATTCAAGGCTTTTTTGAAAAACCGGTGGATCATTTATATGCTTCAACGATCTTTTTACCGTATATAGAATCTTTGAATACAGGCAATTTGATTATGGCAGCTCCAGATGCTGGTGGTGCTAAACGTGCAAATTCGTATTCAAAAAATTTAAATATCGGTTTAGCGCTTTGTCATAAACAACGAAAAGTTGCCAATGAAATTGCAGAAATGACTGTGATTGGAGAGGTGAGTGGAAAAGATGTGATTTTAGTGGACGACATGGTGGACACTGCGGGTACATTGGCAAAAGCAGCAGATTTATTTTTAGAAAATGGGGCAACCAGTGTTCGCGCAATTTGCACACATGCAGTGCTTTCAGGCGCAGCTTATGAGCGAATCATGTCCTCTGGATTAACCGAATTAGTTGTTACAGACTCAATTCCGTTAAAACAACCATGTTCAAAAATTAGGGTTTTATCGGTGGCTAAATTGTATGCAGATGTCATGCACAGTTTAATTCACCAAGAATCAATTAGTAAACATTTTTAGTACGTATATAAACCAACGTGTCAAAATAACAGCACGTTTAAACAAATAGAAGATGAAAGAAGTATCATTGAGCGGTTCGGTAAGATCGAACGTAGGGAAAAAAGATGCGAAAGCCGTAAGAGTAAATGGAGATATTCCATGTGTAATTTACGGAACAGGCAAACAAATCCATTTTAGTGTAAAACACATTGACATGGAAAAATTGGTATATACACCAGATGTAAATATCATCAGTTTAGAAATTGGTGGAACAAATTACCGTTCAATTATCCAAGACATTCAATTTCACCCAGTAACAGATAAAATTGTACACATCGATTTCATCGAATTACAAGAAAACAAACGAGTGAAAGTGAGCATTCCGTTAAATTTATTTGGTCGTTCGACAGGTGTTTTATCAGGAGGTAAATTGCAACAAATCTTTAAAAGAGTTAAAGTTTTCGCTTTACCAAATGATATTCCAGCTTCAATCGAAGTGGATATTACCAAATTAAAAATTGGACAATCTATCCGAATTAAAGACATTAACACACCAGCTTTGAACATTATCAATGCTCCAAATGCAGTTGTATGTTCAGTGAAAATGGCTCGTGGTGCGGTTGCAAATACTTCTCAAGACGATTTAGAGGAAGAGGAAGTAGAAGAATCTACAGAGGAAACAGCAGAAGCATAAACGAAAATTTTTCAATAAATTTAAAGGCTGTTACATTGTAGCAGCCTTTTTTGTTTAATTACAGACATTATGAAATATCTCATCGTTGGACTAGGAAATCCAGGACCTCAATACGCCGAAACACGACATAATATTGGTTTTAAAACCGTCGAGGAACTTGCGCAACAATTGGGTGCGACGTTTAAAACGGACCGTTTAGGCGATGTGGCGTATGCCAAATATAAAGGACGGGTATTGGTACTGCTTAAACCATCTACTTATATGAATTTAAGTGGTAAAGCGGTTAATTATTGGATGCAACAAGAAAAAATTGGATTAGATCATGTTTTGATCATCACCGATGACTTGGCCTTACCTTATGGCAAATTACGCCTAAAAGGAAAAGGGAGTGATGGAGGCCACAATGGTCTTAAAGATATTTTCGCCGTTCTGAAAACAGATGCTTATGCGCGTTTGCGATTTGGTGTTGGTTCGTCTTTCGCAAAAGGGAGTCAAGTAGATTATGTACTCGGTGAATGGGA
>JADZFJ010000017.1 GCA_020849935.1 Crocinitomix sp.
AAGGGTAAAGGTTTGATCTTTCTATTTACATCAGAAAATAAATTTTTAGAGACTTATGCAGATAATTCGACTGCTTTTATTCCGTATCAAAGTTTGACGGGATCAAGAGGAGCAACAGGGTTTTATTTAGGAGGTAGATGGATTATTGGCAAAAACAATTAAGTATGAAAAACAGTTTTTTATTGATTGGTCTTATAGGTTGGTTGTTTTGGGGATGTGAAAAAGGTAATTTAGACAGTTTAGCCTTTCCGAATCAAAAATTAGATGCCTATAAATTTGAAGCGCAAGATGCAGGATCGGAAGCTGTTCCGGCAGAATATGATGTTTTGGCAGCTAACCGAACCTTGGTTTCAATGATCTCCACCGACAAAGAAACGGGAGAAAAATATACCATTTATGGTGTTTATATTGGTGACATTAACCGAATAGAATTAGACACAATTGTGCTTTATTGTCACGGACAATCATTGCACATGGACGCCTATTGGCCACGTGCAACCTTATTAGCGAGCATTACAGAAAAACATCACTATGGTGTCTTTATGATGGATTATCGCGGGTATGGAATGTCCGAAGGAGAAACCACTGAACGTGCACTCTATGAAGATGTAGACGCATCAATTGATTGGTTAAAAAGTTATGGAGCAGCACCGAATAGAACTTTTTATTATGGGTATAGTTTGGGCTGTATTCCTGTCATTGACCGAGCAGCCTATCGCACCGATTTTGTACCCTCCAAAATTATCTTAGAATCGCCGTTGGCTTCGGTGGCGAATTTGGCACAAAGTTCACTATTTTTAACTGTCGACCCTACTTTTGTGTCGACACTTGAATTTAATAATGCGGAGAAAATAAAAGATGTCAATGTACCACTTTTGTGGATTCATGGGGTGGAAGATGATTACATTCAAATTGAAAATGGCGAATTAATTTATGAAAATTACCAAGGGATTTATAAAGATGCAGCCCGAATTGCTGGAGCTGGACACGGTGATATTCCAAAAGTGATGGGGTATGCGAATTACCTTGAAAAATTAAGAACCTATATCCGTCTCTAAAAGTCAGCTCGCACAAGGGCTTTCAAGCGATAACTTTGAATGATTCTAGCGATAAAAACTTTCGAATGACAACCCAAAAGCTAAAATTGAACTTAAATTTAGATTTAATGTTAGAATTCCTTTGAATTGAAGTGATAAAAGGTGAAATTTGTCCTTTATAGCTAATATCGAATGAATTCGGATCAAAATAGTGAAACAAAAAAATGGTATAACAACCCTTGGCTTCAACGCATTGGTTGGGCTGGTTTCTTCTTTTTTTTGATTAAAGGATTAATTTGGTTGGCTGTTTTTTTTGGGTTGTTTAAATGGATAGGTTAATTCTCTTGTAAATCCACCTTTCTACTATTTTACATTCTTCGTGCGTCGATTTTATATCGGTAAACTATATTTACGTGAAATTTATCGTACGTGAATTTTGTCGCACGTAATTTACGGTTTGCTTAATTGAATAGGTTGATTTTTTTTCCATACTGAACCATTCCACTTTTTTAAATGCTTTGTGGCGCAATTTTATAATCAACCTCACTTACGCTAAATCCAAATTTCAGAACCAAGTACCGAAATCACTCGAATTCATAAAACTGATAAAAATCAGCTATCATTCCCTTGAATATGACAATATAATGACACTAAGAAGTAATTAAACCCCGAATTTTGGCCAAAATTTAGAATATGACAAAGCGACTTGGTTTAATTTTAGTGTTCATTTCATCATTGGCGTATGGTCAATCGTATCAAACTGTGCGTGGTACGATAAAAGAATCATTTACTGAACGGTCAATCGATAGTGTGGTGGTGACCTTACTTTCTGAAAACGTCAAATACATGGAAACGACGAGCGATGCCAAAGGGAATTTCGTGTTTACGAACGTTGTAATTGGATCCTACGATATTCAATTTAATCATCCAAACTACACCCCTTTTATTCAACCCGCCATTACTGTTACAGTGAGTAAAGAAACAGTTTTGAATGTTGTGATGGAAAATAGTGCAAAGACTTTAGACGAAGTTGAAGTAACATTCACAAAAGAAAGAGGAATTCCAAATAACGAAATGGCGAACTCCAGCGTCTTTTCAATTGAACCAACTGACGCACGACGAATAGCAGGAGGCTTGGATGATCCCATTCGAGTTGCGGGAACCTTACCCGGTGTTACTGCCTCTTCTAGCTTTTCCGCCAACTTTGTGTCTATTCGTGGAAATTCGCCCCGCAGTTTAAAATACCAAATGGAAGGTGTTGAATTGCCTAACCCAACCCATTTTGCGCGGATTGGAGGTTCAGGTGGAACGTTTACGATATTTAGTATGCAGTTGATGGACAAATCTGACTTTTATACAGGCGCTTTCTCCTCGCAATATGGAGACGCTTTAGGTGGTGTATTTGATGTGAAATTTAAAAAAGGAAATTCACAACAACATGAAATGACATTTCAAATTGGTTCGTTAGGTGTTGATCTAGGCTCAGAAGGTCCTCTTTCAAAAAAAAATAATTCGTCTTATGTGGTCAATTATAGATACGCCACAGTTGGTTTAGGACGAATTGGAAACCCGTCTTCACCAACCTATCAAGATTTTTCGTTTAATTTGGATATTCCCTTAGCACAATCAAAAGCGAAATTACAATTCTTCGGTATTGCAGGCACAAGTGACCGAACAAGAGCAGCGTTAAAAGATAGTGCCGACTGGAAAGAAAGTCTTGACAGAACTACCTTATATTTAGCCTCAACAACCGTTTCAGTTGGTGGTGTCTATAAAAAATTCGTTGGCACAAAATCTGTTTTTAAAGCAACTATTGTCGGCAGCTATTCGAAACAATCGGACAATAAAGATTATATCCAAAATGACTTTTCAATTATCAATCAAAAGATAAATGAATATACCTCCATTCCTATCACAGGAGCATTATCCTTTAAACATAAATTTGGAGTACGTCATAGCAATATCACGGGTTTAAGTTATAATACAACCGCTCATGATTGGAGAGCTGAAAAATATAGCTTTATTCAAAATAGACAACTCGTTCTAATGGACGGCAGCGGGAGAAGCAATCTTTTTCAAGCCTTTACACAATCTAAAATATCACTTACTGAAAAATTCGAAATATTGGCAGGCGTACACTTTTTACATTATGATGTTACCAAACAATACACAATTGAACCAAGGGTAAGTCTAAATTATCAATTAAATTCGAAGCATAGCCTCTCCCTTTCTTCAGGTATGCACAGTCAAGTTGAGAATTATGCAACTTACTTATACGAACAGACGAATGCATTAGGAGAAACAGTTTTACCTAATAGAAATTTAGGTCTTGCAAAAGCGATTCATTACATCATAGGTTATAAAGGGAAAGTATTCACGAACCACCGCCTAAGAATTGAAGCTTACTATCAGCAATTATACAATGTGCCGGTAGACAGTTTTGCCTTCTCAACCATCAACCTTGAAGAATTAAGTGATTTAAGAGCACTCACCAATGCTGGAACAGGTCAAAACTATGGCATTGATCTAGGTTTTGAAAGATATACCGACAACGGCCTCTATTATATTTTTAACGCTAGTTTTTGGAGATCGTATTACACAGGTGGTGATGGAATTCAGAGAAGTTCGGCATTTGATAATAAATTTAATTTGCGCTTTATTGTTGGAAAAGAATACAAATTAAGAGCGTCTGCCACTAAAAAAGGCATTGATCGATTCAGAGCATTTAGTTGGAACGAAAGTTTTAATGTACTTGGAGGACAAGTTTATACGCCGTTGGATTTTGTAAATTCTAAACTTGAGCAAGAAACAATCTACAATGAGTCCTTAGCATTTACGCAAACAGGGGAAACGTTACTCTTTTTAGACTTTAATTTTAGTTATACCATCAACAAGAAAGAACGTAAAACGGTTTGGGCGATTCAAATCAAAAATTTATTGAATAATGGAAATGCCTTATATCGTGAATATGATACGGTGCTAGACAAAGAAGTTGTGGTAAAATCAACCAGTTTCTTTCCGAATATTTATTATCGATTAGAGTTTTAGAAGGGTTTTGCATTTCTAAATGCGCAGACTATTAATCGTAGTATGGGAAATTTATAACAAAAGCAGTAGTTTATTGAAAGCGTAGAAACACTGATTTGAAGACCTATCTCAACACGATAACTTGGCCTTCAGCACGATAAGTTTTATCACTTTTTAATTCACCAAAATCGATTGTCCAAACGTAGGTACCATCCATGATAATTCCGTTTGTACCATACGTACCTTTCCAACCATTCGCGACATTATACGATTCGAAAACGATTTCTCCCCATCGATTAAAAATCACCAAATGATAATCGTAGATGTCGAGACCTGAAACAAAAATGGGTGTAAATTCTTCATTAAATTGATCACCATCTGGGGTGAAAGCGTTTGGAACAAAATAGAGAATTTCTTCATTGATAAACACTGTTTTTTCAGTTGTATCCACGCATCCGAAAGAATTTAACGCAATTAATTCAACGGTATAAGCAACATTACCAATTGAAGGATAAACGTGGATTGGATCTGATTCTGTCGACGTACCTGATCCATCACCAAATGTCCATAAATAAGAATCTGAATTAATGGAATTATTGGTAAACGTAACAGTTGGATCAGAAACTTGAATTTCGTTCGGGGAATAAGAGAATTGTGCAACCGGCACAGGATAAACCTCAATGTAATTTACATAGGTCGCTTCATTGACACAACCATCCACTGAAATAACATTTAGCGTTACATCATAGGTTCCTGTAATCGAATAAGTATGATTCGTAGTCGATCCAGATCCACTACTCCCATCACCAAACGACCAACTAAAAACATCACCAGGGTTTAAGCTAGAAAAATTAACTTCCAAAGTCGGACAATCCGCGAGGTGATCCCCAGTAAATAAAATTTCAGGAATTGGATTCACTGTTACCACCATTTCATCCGTATTAACGCAGCCAAACGAATCGGTACCAATAACAGCATACGTTTGCGTTGCAC
>JADZFJ010000018.1 GCA_020849935.1 Crocinitomix sp.
ACGTTTTGAAATAAACGCATCACATTTCGTTTGAAACTGTCTACTTTAATGGTGTCTAAAAGGTTGACTAATTCGTGCAAATAAGGCAAAATTAAGTCCGGTTGTTTGTCCACCACCATTCCGACACATTGACACGAACGCATAATAATTCGCTGGTCGGCCGAATGGGTTAATTGCACCAATTCATCAAAATGAGAGGGATTGGCAAGCACAAAAGCCACCGCTTGATCCCAATTTTTTCGGGAGTTTTCTTGGAGGAGATGTGCGTGTAGATCCATTTGCTGGCAATTATTGCGAATAATGTTTGTCGAACAAAAGTAAAAAAAAATGCGGTTTGATTTTATTTGGTGAGGGTGGGATTAATTCAAACGAAAGATGGGTTCAAAAATTTGCATTTATTGATTACCTTTGTTTTTTGAAAAAATAAAGTAAATACGATGTTTGAGAATTTGACCGATAAATTTGACAGGGCCTTTAAAGTTTTAAAAGGACATGGACAGATTACTGAAATTAACGTGGCGGAAACCTTAAAAGAGGTTCGAAGAGCGTTGTTGGATGCCGATGTTAGTTACAATACGGCAAAAGATTTCACTAAAACGGTTAAGGATAAGGCAATTGGTAGAAATGTATTAACCACCATTTCACCAGGTCAATTATTGACCAAAATTTGTCACGAAGAGTTGACAGAGTTGATGGGAGGTGAGCAAACGAAGATTAACTACAAAGGAAATCCGGGAATCATCTTGATGTCTGGTTTGCAAGGTTCTGGTAAAACGACATTTTCTGGAAAATTGGCCAATTGGTTAAAAAACAAACAACGTAAAAACCCTTTATTGGTGGCGTGCGACGTTTATCGTCCTGCTGCGATTGATCAATTACATGTGTTAGGAGATCAATTAGGAATTGAGGTTTATTCGAACCGAGAAGAGAAAAATCCAGTAAAAATAGCAGAGGCGGCGATTATTTATGCACGCAGCAAAGGGTTTAATGTGGTAATTATAGATACCGCTGGACGTTTAGCGGTTGACGAACAAATGATGACCGAGATTGCCGATGTAAAACGAGCAATTAATCCAACAGAAACCTTGTTTGTGGTGGATTCCATGACAGGTCAGGATGCGGTGAATACAGCAAAAGCATTTGATCAGCGAATTAATTTTGATGGGGTTGTTTTAACCAAGTTAGATGGGGATACCCGAGGTGGTGCGGCGCTTTCAATTAAATCGATTGTTAATAAGCCGATTAAATTTGTTGGAACGGGTGAAAAAATGGATGCCTTGGATGTTTTCTATCCGAAAAGGATGGCAGACAGAATTTTGGGAATGGGGGATGTGGTTTCGTTAGTTGAGAAAGCACAAGAACAATTTGACGAGAAGGAAGCGAAGAAATTGCAAAAGAAAATTGCTCAAAATAAATTTGATTTCGATGATTTTTATGGGCAATTGCAGCAGATTAAAAAAATGGGGAATGTGAAGGATTTGATGGGCATGATTCCTGGTATGGGGAAAGCCTTGAAAAATGTGGAGATGGACGACAATGCTTTTAAAGGAATTGAAGCGATCATTCAATCCATGACGCCAAAAGAGCGGGCTGAACCAGATCTTTTAAACGGCTCAAGAAAACAACGAATTGCCAATGGTTCTGGAACTTCGATTCAAGAGGTGAATAAATTGATTAAACAATTTGGGGAAACCAAAAAAGTGATGCACATGATGTCCAATAAAAAGAATATGGCCAACATGATGCGTCAAATGAAAGGAATGCGTGGCGGTGGATTGCCGGGCATGTAGTATTGATTCTTAAATTATGCCGTTAAAACTGACCATTCTTGGTTCTGGATCTGCTGTTCCAAATCTCCAAAGGGGTGTTTCGGCACATTACCTAAATATTAACGAGCGCCGAATTTTAATTGATTGTGGCGAAGGAACCCAGCTCCAATTAAGAAGATTTAAGCTTAAATTTCAACGACTGCAATATATTTTTATTTCGCATTTGCACGGCGATCATTATTTGGGATTAGTCGGCCTTTTTTCGTCGATGAGTTTGTTAGGGAGAGATAGTAAACTAATTATTTTTGCCCCAGAGGGCTTGGAAGAAATTATTCAATTACAATTTAAAATTTCAGGGGTTTATTTAAATTATAAAATTGAATTTGTGGTGCTTGCAGCCACAGAAAAAACCTTGATTTTTGAAGACAATAGCATTGAAGTGTATACTTTTCCGCTAAAACACCGCATTACGACTTTTGGGTTTTTGTTTCAAGAAAAGACACGGGGTAAAAGTGTAAATAAGGATAAAATTGCTGAATATAACCTCACCTTGCCTGAAATTTTAAAGGTTAAAAAGGGTGAAGATGTTGTGAGAGGAGAAGCAATTATTAAGAATGAAATTTTGACTTTACCCGATTCAAAATTATGTTCCTATGCCTATTGCTCGGACACCAAATTTATTCCGGAATTGTCAGAAATCGTAAAAAATGTTTCGCTTTTATACCACGAAGGCACTTTTTTAACCGAAGACAAAGACAAGGCAAAAAGCACCATGCATTCCACAGCCCTCGAAGCCGCCACGATTGCGCGTGAGGCAAATGCTGGTCAATTGTTAATCGGCCATTTTTCGGCACGCTACCATGATACCATCGCTCACTTAAAAGAAGCCCAACATATTTTCCAAAACGTTCGTTGTGTCGAGGATGGGGATGAGTTTGTGGTGGAGTGAATTTGAGATTTGTGCCAAATCGTGTAAAATAAAATCGTTTTTAGACAAAAAGTTGGTGAAAAATTGGTTTATTTTGCGGAAATTTGAAAAATAAGTAATATCTTTGGGTATAAT
>JADZFJ010000019.1 GCA_020849935.1 Crocinitomix sp.
CACTTTCAGGGAACTCAATTCAAAGGAGCGAATTCCCCTTCGAATTAATTCAAAAAATGCCCCCATCCTATATAAATCTTCCAACAATTTTATTGGGCAGATTAGCCATTGATAAGACGGAAAAGGGCAAAGGTTATGGAAGTATATTGCTAATGGATGCGCTAAAAAAATGTGTTGAAATTTCCGAATCTCTAGGTATATTGGCTGTTATAGTCGATCCATACGACGATAATGCAATTAATTTCTATAAAAAATATGGGTTCATTTTGATTCCGAGCAATAACAAAATGTTTATTCCAATTAAAACAATCGAGGGTTTTTAGGTGGTGAAACCAAATTCAACCTCTGAATTCTTATAGACTAAACTGATCCTTAAATTTAATCGTTTGTCGACGAGAAATCTCAATTTTTGTACCACAACGAAGTTCCACTTGCAGGCCACCGCTAAACCAATTTTCAATTTTTGTGATGTAATTTACATTGATCATAAATTTGCGGTTCACCCTAAAAAATGTCTTTTCATCCATTCGCTCCTCTAAACTGTTCAATGATCTTAAAATCAAAGGTTTGTTTTTCTCAAAATGCACTTTAACATAATTCCCTTCCGACTCAAAATAACGGATCTCTGAAACTTTTACAAACCAAACTTTTTCCCCATCCCGAATAAAAACCGAATCATTTTCAGCGAGTTTTGATTGATTTTCTACACTAAAAGGTACTTTATTTTCTTCCTTCAAACGGTTGTAAACATCTTCGAGTCGCTCAGGATCAATCGGTTTCATTAAATAATCGTAAGCCTTTACTTCAAACGCTTTAATCGCATATTCATCATAAGCGGTTACAAACACCGTGCGTGGAGGATTCGACATCCGACTCAACAATTCTAACCCATTTTCACCAGGCATTTGCACATCCATAAATACCAAATCCGGAGCATCGCGTTCAATCGCCTCTTGTGCCTCGGTCGTATTTTTGTATTCGCCAATTATCTCAAAATCCTTGTAAAAACTTAGCAAAGATTTTAATTCCTCGCGTGCCAATCGTTCATCGTCAACAATAAGTGTTCTCATTTGTAAGTAATGGTTATGGTGGAAACTACAAATTCACCGTTTTGTTCAATTTTAAAATGTCCTTTAGCGCCAAACAAAATCGCCAGTCGCTTTTTTGTATTGGAAATCCCAATCCCGTTTTCGTTCGACTCTAATTTTAAGCTCCCTGAATTGATCACCTTAATCACTAAGGTATTATCATCGAAAGTAGATTCAATGAGAATTTTTCCTCCATTTACCTCTTTCGAAATGCCATGTTTAATGCTGTTTTCAACAATGGTTTGCAGCATCACCGGTGGAATTTCACACGCATAAGAATCTGGCGAAATTTTAAACTCAAATGATAAGCGCTCTTCAAACCGAATCTGTTCCAATTCTAAATAAATCTGTACTAATTCTAATTCTTCCGACAAAGGAACCACCCTGGCCCGCGCCATTTGAATCGAACGGCGTAATAAATTGGAAAGGTGCGTTACAGAAGATTTCGCCAATTCAGGATTCATGCCAATCAAGGCCCGAACCGAATTCAGCGAATTAAATAAAAAGTGTGGATCCAATTGCGCCCGCAAATTTTTAAGTTCAATTTCATTTTTCGACGCTTCCCATTTTAAATTCAATATTTCTTGTGCATGTGATTTTTCTGAGATAATAAAGGCAAAATAAAATCCACTCCACAGTAAAAACAAAATCATCGACCTAAAAACGGCAAATAAAAACTCCGACCATTTAAAAACTTCCTCTTCTGCTTCGGTGGTGTTAACCAGATAATCGGCATTCACTAAAATTTCAAATGAAAACTGAACAGCTTCAAGAATAATTGCACCAACGGTTACCAAAACCAAAGTCGTTGAAATTAAAACCAAAACAGGTTTTACAATCAACGATTGTTTAATAATCACAAACCGAATCCCATGCGAAATCAAAATTGACGTTAAAATCGACACAAAAGCACACGTAAGTAATCGACCTGTAAAGTGAATTTCTTCGCCAGAATAGAGTAGGAGTAACGAAAAAAGGAAATAGGTGGTCCAACCGAGACATTGAACTCCCCAATATAACTTACTCTTTTTTTCCATGCTCTTAAAATTAAGCAAAGAAATCAAATAAATTAGACAAAAAGGTTCTTTGGTAAAAACAAAGGATTAAATGATGTAATTCAGGATAAATGGTGTCTTAGACATTAAATCTAAAGTGCATGATGTCGCCATCTTCCACCACATACGCTTTACCTTCCACATGCATTTTACCAGCATCTTTCACCGCCGCTTCCGATTTTAATTCCATAAAGTCGGAAAACTTCATCACCTCGGCACGAATAAATCCTTTCTCAAAGTCAGAATGAATAACGCCAGCAGCTTGTGGAGCAGTGGCACCAATTGGAATAGTCCAAGCACGTACTTCCTTCACACCAGCCGTAAAATAAGTTTGTAATTTCAATAAATGATAAGCAGATCGAATCAAACGGTTTACACCAGCCTCTTCCAAACCTAATTCTTCCAAAAACATCTGACGCTCTTCAAACGATTCAAATTCAGCAATATCAGATTCAATTTTAGTACCAATCACCAAAACTTCCGCCGATTCTGCCGCCACCGCCTCGCGCACCATATCCACGTATTTATTGCCATTTTTCACCGAAGCTTCATCCACATTACATAAATAAAGTACTGGTTTAATGGTCAATAATTGCATTTCGTGGGCAATTTTTTCTTCCGATTCATTCGTTATTTCCAAGGTACGAGCAGAAAGTCCTTTTTCAAGGGTTTCTTTTAGTTTCACACAAAAATCATATTGGCGAACCAATTCTTTATCACCCGATTTCACTGCACGTTGTAACGAACGAATTTTATTTTCAACCGTTTCTAAATCTTTCAGTTGCAATTCAAAATCAATCACTTCCTTATCCCTTACTGGGTTCACCGATCCATCCACGTGAATGATATTATCGTCATCAAAACATCTCAAAACGTGAATAATGGCATCAGTTTC
>JADZFJ010000020.1 GCA_020849935.1 Crocinitomix sp.
AATGGCGGTTTATTTGATAAAACTGAGGAAGATGAACTGTTTTCTTCTCTTGAGTTAAATAGTTGGTTAATCAACTTTGTAGAACTTTTAGAGAATTATGATTTTACAGTAGATGAGAGCAGCATAAATTACCAACAAGTAGCAGTTGACCCTGAAATGTTAGGACGCATTTTTGAAAACCTTTTAGCAAGTCAAAATCCTGAAACTGAAAAAGCGGCCAATAACGAACGAAAAGCGTATGGAGCATTTTATACTCCAAGAGAAATAGTTGATTATATGGTTGATGAAAGTTTGAAAACCTATTTATCCAAAAAGCTATCCATATTACCAGACGACTTAAATTCTGCCTTTACAAGCAATCCAGTTTGGCCTGAAAAACTAAGCAAAAGAAAAAAGGAAGCAGAACAAGCATTAATAAATATTAAGATTTTAGACCCAGCTTGTGGGTCGGGTGCATTCCCAATGGGAGTTTTACATCGCCTAATTAGTTTAAGAGAATTAACAAGCCTTCATTCAAATACGTACCAATTAAAAAAAGACATCCTATCAAATAATATCTATGGCGTTGACATAATGCCCATGGCTGTTGAAATTGCTAGACTTAGAGCATGGTTATCGCTAATTGTAGAAGAGGATTATAAGGGTGAAAAAATTGCAAGCAACTTTGGTATTGATGCATTGCCAAATCTTGACTTTAAGTTTATGCAAGGCAATTCTCTTTTAGAAACTTATGAAGGTATAAAGTTGTTTGATGAGAATTTATTAAATGGAAATACAATTAACAAGCGACAAGAACTATTAGAAAAAACTAACAAGAAAATAAATTCTTTGCAAACTAAATACTTGGAAATGCATAGCAAAGGAGCATTGAAGGGAACTGAAAAAATGCTTATTGATAAAGAACTTAAGGAAAACAAAGAACTTCTAAAAAAGCTAACCAAAGTAGAAGAACCTTCAGCTAGTTATGGTTTGTTTAGCGGTGAACAAAATACCGCAAATATTTCCGAGAGATTGCAAAAAATGCACAAGGAACTCTTTAGCACCTCCGATAAAGAACAAAAGAAAGCATTAAAATCAGAAATTGAAGCGATGGAATGGGGATTAATTTCTTCGAGTTTACAAGAGCTTGGTAAAACAGATAAGTTACATGAACTGGAAAGTTTGAAGCAACAAAATATCAAACCATATTTCTTATATAAATTAAATTTTCCCGAGGTTTTTACTGATAATGGAGGTTTTGATATTGTAATAGGTAATCCTCCGTATGTAAGACAAGAGGCGATAGACCCATATTATAAACCAAAGTACATAAATAATCACCCTGAAGTAGGTAGTGGCACAGCAGATTTATATGTTTATTTTTTTGATTCAGCTATTTCTGTCACCAACCAAGGTGGTATTATTATTTTTATCACTCTTAATAAATTCTTGAAAACAAAATATGGAGAAGGCCTAAGAAAGAAACTTAAAAACAAAAATGTAGATTTAATTATAGACTTTTTTGAACTACCCGTTTTTGAAGCCAGTACCGATACTGCTATTACCAAAATAATTAACGAAGATGATAACGATAACACTAGATATTTTCCTGTAAAATCACTTGAGAACCTTGACTTAATTACTTTAACCAAAGGAGAACCAATGAAAGTAGTTAAAGACGGTGCAGAATGGATATTTACAGATAGTGCTGCAGAAACAATATTAGAAAAGCTTTACATGGATTCTCAAAGCTTATTTTCATTTGTTAATGAAAGAATCTACAGTGGAATAAAAACTGGTCATAATGATTCGTTTGTTATAGATTCTGAACGCTTTAATTTATTATCAAAATCCGAAGGTAAAGAGCAAATTAAAAACTATGCAAAATCAACATCCATAACCAAATGGAAACTAAAGCATGAAAATGAATTTTTATTATTTATTCCATGGGAATTCGAGATAAAAAAATATCCAACAATAGAAAAGTATCTTCTAAATTATAAAAAAGAATTAGAAAATCGTCCCGAAGTAAAAAGTGGTAGGCACTCTTGGTTTTCCCTAAGTCGATATGCAAGTGAATATTGGAAAGAGTTTTTAGAACCTAAAATAATATACATACACACAGCAAAAAAACATGAATTTTATTTTGATGAAGAGCAAAGATTTATTAATAATTCATGCTATTGTATTGTTTCAAATAGTAAATTTTTGTTCTTTTTCTTAAACTCAATATTATTTGATTGGTTTAAACGAATAAAATTTGTTGCCTATGGTGATGCAGATGAAGGTGGCAGAGTCAAACTGGATTCTAACAAAATGATTACGGTACCAATTAAACAAATATCAAAAAACGAAGTGAAATGGTTTGAATCTAAATATGCCGAAATTAAAAAAGTAGTAGATAATGATTCTAAAGTAAAGGCTCTTGAAAATGAGGTTGAAACAAGACTTTTAAAATTGTATCAACTTACTTATGAAGAAGTATTAACAGTTTGCCCTGCATACTGGTTGAGTAAACCTGAATATGAGAACTTTCAATTGCAATAAAAAGAATTAATGCCTGAATTGTTTGATAATAAATACCACTTTGTAAAAGACCTTGGCAGTGGAGGCTTTGGCAAAGTATTTTTGGCCAAAGAAGAACGGTCGGAAAATTTGGTTGCCATCAAACAATTAAAAAACGAAGACAAAGCCAAACAAGACGATATCATTTACGAAATGCAAATGGTATCTAAGTTTAATCATCCTAATATTGTTTTGTATAAGCACCATTTTGTACAGGAAGATTTATTGTATATCGTAATGGAGTATTGCCCTTTGGGCAGTTTGCGGGATTTAATGCGAAAGGAAAAAATCACTTCAACCTTTGTTTGGAAATGGATGAGTGAACTTACCGAAACCTTGCAATTGGTGCATGAAAAAGAAATCATTCATCACGACATTAAACCTGATAACATACTTTTTACCGAAAACAGAACCATAAAAATAACAGACTTTGGTGTTGCCAACACAGGTGCAGGCACAAGACCATACATGAGCCCAGAGGCATTGGGTTGGGAAACAGCAGCAGTTAAAGATGCACGGGTAGATATTTATGCATTAGGTGTTACTCTATTGGAATTGCTTACTAAACGCAATCCGTTTATTGGCAAGACGGCAGAAGAGATTATAGAACTACACGACTTAAAAGATTTTGGTATAACTGGTTTACCCAACTGGCAACAAGAAATAATATTGAAAGCAATTGCCAAAATTCCCGAGCAACGCTTTCAAAGAATGAAAGATTTTAATGAAGCCATACAAGCTCAATCGGTTCCTATTATTTTTGACAAAGAAGTAATTCAGGCAGGTGATTTGGCAGAAAAAGCAGAACGCCTTTTACAAAAGAAAAAATGGCAAAGTGCTTATTCCGTTCTCGAATATGCCGAAAGAACATTAAAACCGAATGTGAATATATTGCTTCAAAAAGGGAAGTATCATTTAATGGCACAGCAAATAGAGTTATCAAAAACCTATTATGAAAAGGCGTTAAAATGGAATCCGAGATTAGATGTTCAAAAAGAACTTGGATGGATAAACTTAGAACTAAAAAATTATCCTACAGCCATTTCATTGCTTTCCGACCATTTAC
>JADZFJ010000021.1 GCA_020849935.1 Crocinitomix sp.
ATTTGTCACAAAGATGCTACCCTTGCGGCTGGCGCTTCATCGCAATTTGAATTTATTGTTGTGATGTCTGAAGCAGAATTAGAAGAAGCACTTTTAGCACAATATTATTTAGATTATGATGGAGCCGATCCTTATGCTTTATGTACCGAAGAAGTTGAACCTGACACGCTCTATGCAGATTGTGCTGGACCAACAACAATGACTATTACTGGACCCATGTTAGGTGCTTATACATGGACTTGGACAGACGCTGTGACGGGAGAAATTGTTGGAACAGGTCCTGAAATTGAAGTAATGCCTGCTGGCACCACCCATTATATTTGTACGGGTGAACCAATTGGCGGCTGTTTTATTCTTGACATCGTTCGTGAGGTGGTTGTTGTTGCCACTGGAATTGGACCAGATATGGTTATTGAACCAATTGCACCGCTTTGTGGTACATTTGACTTAGCAGATTTGGTGATCACAGATGCGGCGGGAATTCCTGGTACTTTTATCGAATACTACTATGAAGCTCCTGATTCAATTGACGACCCAACAGAAATTTGGCCTGGTGGTCCTGTTGGTCCTGATGATGATATTTATGTCATGATGGGTGATTTAGCAGGAGGATGTTACGATTTACAATTGTTGGATATCCCTTTTATTATTGTAAGTGCAGGGTTAGATAGCACAGGTCATTTATTGTGTAACAGCGGTGTTTTGGATGTTGATTTCAATAGCTTCCTTGTCGATACCTCACTTTTAGTGGACGGTGGAATTTGGGAAGAAATTACCCCAACAGGTGGCGCATTCAATCCATTAACTGGCATCTTTGATCCAACTGGAGTGCCAGCTGGTGATTATTCGATTCGTTACATTGCGTTAGGCGGTGTGATTTGTGAAAACGATACTTCTATTCATACCATCACTGTATATGACCAACCTACTGCGGGTGAAGATAATACAGGTGAAATTTGCAACGAATCAGGGTTAACATTCGACTTAAACACCTTGCTTGTTGGAAATGATCCGGGAGGAACTTGGTCAGAAGTGACCCCAACTGGCGGAGCTTTTAATCCATTAACAGGAATTTTAACGGTAGGCGGTGGACTTGCCGCAGGAGATTATGATTTTGAATACACCCTTGCTGGAACAGATCCTTGCATAGATGATGTTGCCTCGTTCACCATTTCTGTCAACGCGGCCCCTGCACTGAATGCAGGACCTGATCAATCTATTTGTATTGGGGATGAAACAACCGTGAATGCGGCTGGTGATCCTGCCGTTTACACTTGGACTCCAGGTGGAATAATTAATGGTGTTCCATTCACACCTGCCTTGGGTACATTAACGTACACCGTTTTAGCGACGGATGCAAATGGTTGTACCAGCACAGATGAATTAGAAATTACCGTTCATCCATTGCCCGTGATCTCATTTACTGCAACGGATTTAGAAGGTTGTACACCGTTTAATACAGAATTTACAGTGGTCTCAGATATTGCCATTGCCTCAACAGATTGGTCTTTTGGAGATGGAGACATCGCAACAGGGATAACCTTTCCAACCATTTCACACACTTATTTATTTGGTGGTGTTTATGATGTACGAGCAACGGTTACGGATATTTATGGTTGCGTGAGTTCAATTGAATACAACGATTATATCACCGTAGAAACGCAACCAATTGCTGCTTTCCAAATGAGTCCAAATTCGGTTTATTCAAATGACACCGAAGTAAACTTTAATAACCAATCCTTGTACGCTACAGATTATATTTGGAATTTCGGAGATGCCTCTGCCTTGACAAATGAGGTAAATCCTACTCATAATTTCCCTGAAATTGGTGACGTTTTCTATCCTGTAACTCTCATTGCAAGTAATTATTTAGGGTGTGCAGATACAGTGACTCAATTCTTGAATGTAAAATCAATCATCATTTTCTACATTCCAAATACATTTACTCCAGATAACGACGAATACAACAATGTCTTCAAACCAGTATTTGAATCCGGTTACGATCCATACGATTTCCACATGGCAATCTACAACCGTTATGGAGAAATGATTTTCGAATCGTATGACGTAAACGGCGCTTGGGATGGTACCTATGGCTCACGCGATTTAGTTCAAGATGGAGTTTATACGTGGCAAATCGACTTTAAGGAAAAATACACGGATAAAAGACACTCCCACACTGGTCATGTAACGATCTTAAGATAAAAACAAGTAATCATTTTCAAAAAACACCCCATTTGGTTCGCCAAGTGGGGTGTTTTTTTTTTGAATTTAATTCATCCAAGTCTCGTTTGAATTTAAAATTAACAAAATGTGACAAAAGTGTGTTAAATTAGATTTAGGTTAAATTTAGGTATTAAAACCTACTATCAAAAATAATTGATTTACAGTGTATTAATTAAATTGTTAATCTTTTTATCATCAAATGTTCATCAAAATTTAATTTTAATGCGATCTTAGAGGCAACTCTTTGAAAAAAAAACAGTCTAGTAAATAACTAATTAAATAATTAAACATGAAACTATTCAGAATTCTCGTAATGGCATTAGGGTTTACTTCGGTAAGTTCATTTGCTCAAGACGTTCCGGTAGAAGAATTACCGATTGCAACAATTGCATCAAATTACTACATCACCTTACCTGAAATCCCTGTGGAGAATTACTATTTTATAGATATTTCGCACATGGTTTTTGCGGACGAAGCAGAAGCGGTGTATTTATTGAGTGCTTATTGTCAAGCAAATTTGATTACCTGTGAGGTATTCTACCCTGCGCATTATATGATAATTCAAATTCATACTGAATATATGCCAGGTGGCGTTGCGATGGATAGAGCTGATCTTCAAGCATATTTAGGAATCCTTCCTAAACCGCCAGTTGAATAAGAGCGATCTTCACTAATTTTAATTTATAAAGACTTTAATATATATTTATGAAATCAATTAAACTCACCCTTATTGCTTTACTAACTGGAGGTCTTTTCGCAGGAAATGCGATCGGGCAAATGGTTGGTACAAACGCATTTTTGATGGGGACTAACCAAGAGATTGGACTTCATTCCCAAGGGTATGAAGGAACGTCTCCGGGATCGATTCCTGCTCCATTCCCTACCCATTATAGAGGAGGAACAACTCGTTTGGCCTTTTTGTCCAATGCAGATTTAAGTTCGCCTTGGTCTACATTTAACTATATGGGAGACGTAATTATGCCAGGTTCTCCTGAAGGACGATTTGGAATGGAGGTTGATGGTGTCACGCAATGGAATAGTTCAGCTGGTGGCGCAACTATTACAAGTTTTGGTCTTTCCAACTATACAATTTACGGAAAATGTAAATCAGTAGATTGGGATGGTATTTACGCTGGTATCGAAATTCACATGAACTATATCATGGATACCACTAAAACGTATTACCGAATTGTAATTACGTTGACAAACACGAATCCAATTGCAAAAAACAATGTTTTCTTTTATAAATCACTAGATCCAGACAATAACATGGATATTGGATGGGGATTTGGTACAACGAATACAATCGAGTCTAACCCAACTCCTTTCTGTCCAAAATCTTTGGTATCTGCACTTTCTGTACCTCCAGGTGGTGGAACAGATTCAGACGCTTGGTTTGGTTTAGGTGGAATTGGTGCTGATATCCGTGTTTCTACAGGAAGTTTCTTCGTGACAGATGGTTCTGACGTTTATGATGGAACTGGTCCAATGATTGGTACTCCTGGTTATGTGACATTTGCCGATCAAGCTATTGGTATTGCTCATAAAGACGTTTCGATCGCTGCTGGTGCTTCATCTCAATTTGAGTTTGTTGTGGTAATGGCAGAGGCTGAATTAGAGGAAGCTCTTTTAGCTCAATAGTATTTAGATTACGACGGTGCCGATCCTTATGCACTTTGTACAGATGAAGTTGAAGTTGATACCTTATACGCAGATTGTGCTGGTCCAACTACTTTATCACTTACTGGTCCTATGTTAGGAGCTTACACTTGGACTTGGACAGATGCATTAAC
>JADZFJ010000022.1 GCA_020849935.1 Crocinitomix sp.
TAGCTGATTGGAGATTTTTTTGAGAAATTTCATTTTAGTCTTGTTGCTGCCCGACTTGCTGGTACCTTGGTCGATGGAATAAAAAATTAGGAAGGCAATCAAAATTGTTTTTGATTCAAAACGACTGACTTGATGGATTGTCAAAACTAGAGTTTCACAAAAAATTACGATTCAGCGCCAGCTGATTGGAGATTTTTTTGGAAATTTCACTTTAGTATTGTTGCTGCCCGACTTGCTGGTACCTTGGTCGATAGAATAAAAAATTAGGAAGGCAATCAAAATTGTTTTTGATTCAAAACGACTGACTTGAAGTATTGTCAGAACTAGAGTTTCATAAAAAAATACGATTCATCGCCAGCTGATTGGAGATTTTTTTGAGAAATTTTAGTTGAGTCTTGTTGTTGCCCGACTTGCTGGTAATACCGAAAGCATATATGTAATAGTCCAATAAAATTGGACTAAATAGCTATTGCATCGGTATTATACCGAATGATATTGGATCAAATTTGAAATTTCCGAAGGTATAACTTAGTCGATTAAATAAAAAATGGGAAGACAAAGGATGATTTGATGGATTCCAAAAGGCTGCCTCAGATCCGCTGCCGCGCGATTCTATCGCGTGGCAAATGAGAGAATTAGCGCCAAACCCAAGGATCAACTCCATCGAATTCCACTTGACTTTTTTGGCGCTTCATTCAACGCGTTTGCAAGGATAATTTAAATTTCCCCCAAAAAAAAGAAACTTAACCGCTCTTAATGTTTGATTTTGTAAGGTTTTAGGGATAATCTGTTAAATAGCGATGATAAAAGCAGATTTATTTCTAATTTTACACCTCTAATTTAAAGTGTTGTAAATGAAAAAATTTAGCCTATACATTATTTTAACCTTTATTGGGTTTAGTTTAATGGCTCAGAAAGAGTTAACCTTGCCAGATGCGGTGATGAACCAATACCGTGCGTATTATCCGGCACACACCACCATGTTTACGTGGATTCCAGGGTCGCAAGATTACGCTTACCTTTCTGCTGATTATCAAACCTTAATGCGTGGATCTGTAAAATCAGACAAGGCCAATGCTGTTATTACAACCGCAGAAATTGAAAAAATAACTGGCGAACGCGCAGGTTATGTAAACGTGATTAGTTGGAAAGATGCCACTAGTTTTTATACCATGACAAGTGGCCAATTATTTTTGATTAATACCACAACCAAAACGGGTGAAGCTGTTGGCGGTTTTCCAAATTCAGCCGAAAATCATGATGTAGCTACAAATACCAAAAACATGGCATATACAGTTGAAAACCAATTGTATATTTCTTCGCTTTCGTATCCAGTATCGCAAGTTCCAGGCAGTGTAGTTTCTGGGCAAGCGATTGCACGAAGCGAATTTGGGATTACAAAAGGAACATTTTGGTCGAACAGCGGAACTATTTTGGCTTATTATCAAAAAGATGAATCGCAAGTGGCAGATTATCCGCTTTTGAACATTGAAACGCCAACAGGTTCTTTGAATTCGATTAAATACCCAATGGCAGGGCAACGCAGCGAATTTTCTGGGGTAAGTGTGTACGATTTAGGAAAAGGAACTACCGTTAATATCATTCCAACTGGTGACAGAGAAGATTATTTAACCAATTTTGGATGGGGACCAAATGACACCTATTTTTACATTGCTGACGTAAATCGCGACCAAAACAGAATGCGTTTAAACAAATATGCAACGGCCAACGGTGCTTTGGTAAAAACCTTATTTGAAGAAACCAACGACAAATGGGTTGAACCTGAACACCCTGTCTATTTTGTAAATGATAACCAATTTATTTGGATGAGCGAACGTGACGGTTTTATGAATTTATACTTGTACGACGACAACGGAAATTTGATTAAACAATTAACTAAAAATAAATGGGTGACACAATCCATTTTAGGACACGATGCGGCTGGGAATGTTTATTTTCAAGGAACTGGCGAAAATTCGATGGAAACACATTGTTATGTAGTGAACCTAACTTCAGGAAAACAAGAACAATTAACCGAAGGCGCTGGCACACATAATGTATCTTTTTCAGCTGATTACAGCATGATGTTTGATGCCATGTCTTCTTTTAGTATTCCGAACAAGGAAATTATTTACAATGTTTCAAAAAGAAAATTGGTAAGAGAAATCACCAACGCGCCGAATCCTTACGCAGGTGTAAAAATGGGAACTGCTGAATACGGAACCATTAAAGCAGGTGACGGAAAAACTGATTTAAATTACCGATTAATTAAACCAAGCAATTTTGATGCATCGAAAAAATACCCAGTAATGGTGTATGTTTACGGTGGACCACATGCGCAAATGATCACCAATTCGTGGTTAGGCGGCGCCGATTTGTGGATGTATTGGATGGCGGAGCAAGGGTATTTGGTTTATACCGTGGACAACCGTGGTTCGGACAACCGAGGGTTTGAATTTGAAAGCGTTATTCATCGGCAATTAGGAACAGCTGAGTTGGAAGACCAAATGGCAGGTGTTAAACATTTAAAATCAATGTCGTTTGTGGATGGTGACCGATTAGCAGTGCATGGCTGGAGTTACGGAGGGTTTATGACCACTTCGTTAATGCTTCGTCAACCGGGAACGTTTAATGTAGGCGTTGCTGGAGGTCCAGTAACCGATTGGAAATATTATGAAATTATGTACGGCGAACGCTACATGGATCGTCCAGAAGATAACGTGGATGGATACGCTAAAAATTCATTGAGCAATTATGCCAGCGATCTAGAAGGCGAACTATTATTGATTCATGGAACAAGCGACGACGTGGTGGTGATGCAACACAGTTTAACCTTGGTGCAAGCATTTATTGAAGCTGGGGTGCAGATGGACTTTTTCCCATACCCAATGCATGAGCATAATGTGCGCGGAAAAGACCGTGTGCATTTGATGGAAAAAGTATTAAATTATATTATTGAAAACAATCA
>JADZFJ010000023.1 GCA_020849935.1 Crocinitomix sp.
CATTTCTAGTTCCCATAAAAATCTGGAGGAAGTTGAACCTTACCAGTTAACCTTACCCGCAGGTTTTCCAACACCGGCAATTCCTGAAGCTAACATGTTGACCCAAGAGCGGATTGATTTGGGAAGGATGCTTTTTTATGATCCTGTAATGTCCGCGGATAGTTCAATTTCTTGTGCTTTTTGCCATGATCAATCCTTGGCTTTTGCCGATTTTAGACGTGTAACCCCAGGTGTGGAACGAAGATTTGGGAATAGAAATTCACCTACCTTAACAAATGTTGTTTATAATCCCACGCTCTTATTCGACGGGCACTTGGGCTCGTTGGAAGAGCAAATTTTAGTGCCGATTCAAGAACACGCCGAATTTGATTTTAATATTGTGTTGATTGGTGAACGTCTCCGAAAAAATCCTACTTATGTTGAAATGAGTTTGAAAGCCTATAATCGCTTGCCTGATCCGTATGTGATTACGCGTGCAATAGCCTCTTTCGAGCGAATTTTAATTAGTGGGAACTCGGCATATGATCAATATGTCTATCAAAATAAAAAATCTACTTTATCCAAATCCCAATTAAAGGGAATGGATTTGTTTATGAATCAATTACATTGCACCACTTGCCACAGTGGGTTCAATTTCACCAATTTTTCAACACAAAATAATGGGTTAGCCGAACATTATGCTGATTCAGGTCGTGCGCGGGTGACCCTTTTGGTGAGTGATCGGGCCAAGTTTAAAGTTCCAACGTTAAGGAATATTGAATTAACTGCTCCTTATATGCACGATGGGTCAATTGCAACCTTGGAGGGGGTGATTCTACATTACGAAAGTGGTGGAAAAAATCATCTCAATAAACACCCAATTATTCAGCCATTTACGTTGACTAAGCGCCAACGAAAAGAATTGATTTCATTTTTAAAGAGCTTAACGGATCATGACTTTTTGAGCAACCCCGCTTTTGCAAGTCCTTTTTAGCATTAATACGAAAACCGAATGATTGGCAAGGTTTGTTTATTGTTTTGGAACGAAGCTAAATAAATCCCTTTTGAAAGATGTGAAATTGACACGTGGGTAACATTATTTCCTGCTACTTCAAATTCCAAATAAATTGACCCATTTAAGCCACAAATTTGGACGTGTAGAGATTCATGTAAGGGATTATAAATCAATAAATCAGAACCATTTAGTTGAATAATCGGTTGACTGGTTTCGGAGAGTTCAATTTGGGAGGCATAACTTGGAATTGAAATCATTTGAACGGTTAAGGTATCGGTTAATTCAGGTAAAAGTTGATCCCACACAACGATTTGATAAAATCCAGTATCGACCGAAACAGCCTCGACATTGATGGATAAAAAAGCATGATTTGAGTGCGGTCCAGCCGGATTCATTGTTCCTATGGTTTCTCCTAAGGTATAACAAAGTGGATAATCGCAAAGCGAAAATTCCCAACCTCCGGGATGATCATTGGTGATGAGTTCCCACTCAAAAACAACATCTTCGTCTGAATGATTTGTAATTGTGGTATGTGCAGTGGTATAATCGTTTAGATAAAAAGTACGCACCAAGGTATCGCCTGCGGTAAACTCAAAATTTTGCGCCAAACCAAGCGTTGAACACCCTATTGTTCCTATTATCCAACCGAAGATTTTCATCGTACCAATGAAGATTAGGTTTGTAAGGCACCCACATTGTACCGCTGATCGGTTTTTTTGTGGTTGGCCATTTCAATCCCCATCGAAATTATTTTTCGAGTTTCTAATGGATGGATGATAGCATCGACCCAGAGGCGAGAAGCGGAATAATAGGGTGAAATTTGTCGATCGTATCGGGCTTTAATTTTGGTGTAAATTTCTTGTTGTTTGACCTCGTCTACCTCTTCGCCTTTTGATTTTAACGAAGCCACTTCTATTTGCATGAGGGTTTTTGCAGCAGCAGCACCACTCATAACAGCTAACTCAGCCGTTGGCCAAGACACGATTAAGCGAGGATCGTATGCTTTTCCGCACATGGCATAGTTTCCAGCGCCGTAAGAATTCCCGATAATAACAGTGAATTTAGGTACCACCGAATTTGCCATGGCATTGACCATTTTTGCGCCATCTTTAATGATTCCAGCATGTTCTGATTTAGAACCCACCATAAATCCACTTACATCTTGCAAAAACACCAAAGGAATATTTTTTTGATTACACACCATGACAAAACGCGCAGCTTTATCGGCAGAATCGGTATAAATTACCCCTCCAAATTGCATTTCGCCCTTGGCATTTTTTACGACTTCGCGTTGGTTTGCTACGATTCCAACACTCCACCCATTGATTCGTCCATACCCACATAAAATGGTTTGTCCATAATCTTTTTTATATTCTGTAAATTCTGAATTATCAACGATTCGCTCAATAATTTCGAGCATATTGTATGGTTTTGCGCGATTATCTGGGAAGATACCAAGAATTTCTTTTTCGTCTTTTTTTGGTTTTTCAGGTGCTATTCGATCAAAGCCAGCTTTTTCTTTTGCGCCTAATTTGTCCATTAGCGAACGAATTGTTTTGAGACAATCTTCGTCATTTTCGGAGATATAATCACACACCCCGCTGATAGCAGTATGCGTGTGCGCACCTCCAAGTGTTTCATTGTCAATTGTTTCTCCAATTGCTGCTTTTACTAAGTACGAGCCAGCAAGAAAGATAGTTCCCGTTTCATTTACAATCAACGATTCGTCTGACATGATGGGCAAATAGGCACCACCTGCCACACAACTACCCATTACAGCTGCAATTTGTGTAATTCCTTGGGAGGACATGATGGCATTGTTTCGGAAAATTCGCCCAAAATGTTCTTTGTCTGGGAAAATTTCATCTTGTAAAGGAAGAAATACACCCGCGCTGTCCACTAAATAAATGATGGGTAAATGATTTTCCATGGCAATTTCTTGCGCACGGAGGTTCTTTTTTCCTGTAATTGGAAACCAAGCGCCTGCTTTCACGGTGGCATCGTTTGCAACAATAATACATTGACGTTTGGATACGTATCCTATTTTAATTACCACACCTCCCGAAGGGCAACCACCGTATTCCTCGTACATTCCTTCACCTACAAATGCGCCAATTTCAATACTTTCTGTTCCAGGATCAAGGAGTTTTTCAATCCGCTCTCTTGCAGTTAATTTTCCCTTTGCATGATGCTTTTCGATACTTGCTTTTCCTCCGCCGAGGTATATTTTTTGTAATTTTTGCTCCATTTCGGCGATTTTCATCCGAATTGCATCCTCGTTTTTATTGAAATCAAGTTCTTTTTCGCTTACAGCCATTTGATACTAGTTTGTGAAATTTACTGTTTCAAAGATACGAATTCACAAGTATTAATTGTTTGTTGCTTGAAGCAAATTGCTAAAACTTGTATTAATTTTAGGAGATCGTTAAGTTTAAAGATAGAAGTAGATTTTGTTTGTCTTTATTTTGTGAATGGAAGGATGAAATTTTAAATGATTGAAGCATGTTGACAGGTATTGAAAATTATAATTTGCGGGTGTATGGTTTATTAATTAAAGACAAGGCCGTTTTGGTGACAGACGAACATAGAGGAGGAATGCTGATGACCAAATTTCCTGGTGGTGGGTTAGAGATGGGGGAAGGTTTGGCCGATTGTTTGATTCGCGAATTTGATGAAGAACTTGGAATTAATGTAAGTGTAGAGACTATTTTTTATGTCAATGAATTTTTACAAGTTTCCCAATTTAATCCGAAAGACCAATTGTTGAGTTTTTATTATTTTGTTTCCTCGGACGAGTTGTTAAAAATTCCTGATCCAGTTCCGTTAAATTTATTGAAAGCAGGAGAACAAACATTTAGGTGGGTGAAGTTGGACGAATTAAAGGAGACTGAATTTACGTTCCCAATCGATCGGATCGTAGTGCAGAAACTTTGTAATTATTAGGTAATTTTTTAAAAATTGGAACAAAAAAAAAGGGCCACTCGAAAGTAGCCCTTTTAATTTTTTGTAGGTTCAATTATTTTTGAACAACAATTCTTGTCATTTCAACTGTTCCGTTAACTGTAGTTTTTACGAAGTAAACACCTTCAGTTAAGTTAGAAAGATCGATTTGGTTGTACTGAGTACCAGCAGCTAAATTTTGGTTTTCGATAGTTGTAACAACTTCACCTAAAATGTTTACTACTTCTAAGCTTACGTTTGAAGCCTCAGACAATTCCATTGTTAAATTAACGATTCCGTTAGTTGGGTTAGGGTAAGCAGAAATAGAGAAGTTTTTAGCAACTTCTTCAGTGATTCCTACAGTACCAACTTTACCTTTTCCAGCATTGTTGATTTCTCCAGTAGGATCAACTAACATAGCAACTACGTGAAGATTAGAAAGATCCCAATCTGGATTGATAGTTACATAGTAAGAATACCAGTATGGAGTTCCAACATTCATTGTAGCAGGTAAAGAAGCATCAACACCTTCGTAAGCGTTATCAGCAATAACTCGAGCTACGTGGTTGTAAACCATTTCAGAAGCAGGAACTGGATTTGGAGATGCAACCCAATCTCTTCCACCGCCTGACAATGCACCGTATCCACCACCTGAAAAATAGTTTGATTGATTGTAACCAGAACCAGTTCCAGTAACACCATCTTCAGTAACTACACCAGCTAATCTCCAATCACCTGTAGTTTGTGTATCGAAAACTGCTTTAATTCTGATTTCTAATTGATCACCTGTTACATAACCAGCAACTGTAATTGCAGCAACTGGATTTTCAGTGATACGATCATTGAAATTTGTTGGAGCGTCAGCAGCGTGACCACCTTCAACACGGTCAGCAGCAGCGTACGGATATCCACTGAATCCTGGAAGAGATTCACTTTGAGTATCGTAGTAAGAATTTGCCATTGGATCTGAATTGTGAATTGCAATTCCGATGAAATTAGGTTCATCTTCTTCTAATTGAGCAAATGTTACGAAACCGTAAGGGCAAAATCCACACCAAGTTCCTGTTTTTTCTTCAACAACAACATATTTTGTTGCTTGTCCGAAGCTTGTTGCAGTTAATCCTAGAGCTAAAGCTCCGAGTAAAAGTCTGTTTTTGTTCATAATGTATTTTTTAATTATTATTATTTGGTTTCATAAAGATACGTATTTTTTTTACATCGCGTTGCTTTGAGTTAATTTTGTTTTAAATCATTCTTGAATTCCTAATCGCTTATTGATAGGGGATATGTAATTGAATTTTTGATTTAATTTACTTATTTACAATAAATTAAAATGTTTTTAAGAAACTGAATTCTTTGTTGAATTAATTGTCTTTTTAAGATTTTTCTATGATTTTAACATCTTTTTGTGAAGATGTTTTAAGATTTGTTAAGGCGAACAGATTGATTGGAAGTGAAAAATTAAGGTAGTAAAAAGCTTATGCAAGTCTTTTTTTAACGTACTGCTCAATTCGTTTTATAAATTGACGTGGTGTGGACGTGCGCCAATCGACTGCGGACAGTTCGCCTCCCATCAAAAAATAATAGTC
Organism: Crocinitomix sp.; assembly: GCA_020849935.1. GTDB lineage: Bacteria > Bacteroidota > Bacteroidia > Flavobacteriales_D > Crocinitomicaceae > Crocinitomix. The sequence continues at coordinate 5,524 of JADZFJ010000023.1, forward strand.
TAAATTATGGTCGTTAATTTCTTCTTTTACGTGCTTACGCAAATTTAACATGGCAATCCACCCATTTTGTTCTTCCACTTCCTCAAACCACTCTTCGTAATAATCAGTATCGTTTCCGTGAAAATTAAAAACGTTTTCGCCCATTAATATAAACTTGTAGATTCCTTCTTCCATCATTAATTCAATGACATTGCGCTTTAATAACATGATGTCATTTTCTAAGACATCGTTCCATTCGCCAAATAATTCAATAATGCCAACTCCATCTTCGTAATCGCAATAAAGTATTTTAATAAATAGGGTAGGCGATTCGATAGAA
>JADZFJ010000024.1 GCA_020849935.1 Crocinitomix sp.
AAGAAATTACGGTGGAAGGTTCAGGTGCTGAAACATATACTTGGGATCCTGCTACAGTGATCAATGGGGTTGCTTTTGCACCAGATGCAACGGGAACGTTTACGTATGAAGTAACTGGAACAGATGCAAATGGATGTGAAAACACAGCGACAACAAGTGTAACGGTTTATGATGCCTTATCAATTTCAGTGATAACGATTGACGAAATGACGGGTGATGATGGAGAAATCAACATTACAGTAACAGGCGGAAATCCTGCTTATTCATTTGATTGGGATAACGACGGAACAGGTGATTTCGATGATACAGAAGATTTAACAGGCTTAGCTGGTGGAACCTACATTGTAGTTGTTCAAGATGAGGCTGGTTGTTCTATCAATGAATCAATTGTGGTAAATAGTCAATTGGGTGTTGCAACAAATGCACTTTCAACCTTGACAATTTACCCAAATCCAGTTCGCGATAATTTAACGATTACCCAAGAAGGTAATTTTGTTTATCAATTGGTTACTTTAGAAGGGAAAGTGTTAGTAAATGGCACTGGATTAAATCAAAAAGTAATTGACATGAACGAATTTGCAAAAGGGGTTTATTTATTGAATGTTACTTCAAATGGACAAGAAGTGTCTACAAAAGTAATCGTGCAATAATACCAAATTCAAAAAATTTAAAAAGGGGCTGCTCGTTTGAGTTAGTCCCTTTTTTATTGTTTATCACAGAAAATTCAAAGATTTTTGGAAATCCTAAAAAAGGAATAATTATTGTGGTAAATTTAGCGTGAAAACTGATTGATGAATGCATAAACATCTTTTAATACTGTTGCTTTTGGCTTGCTTGGGGTTTTCTTATGTGAAACCGGGACAAGGTAAAAAAGTTGTGCGCTGTCAACTTCAAATCGATTCCACAAAGATAATTCCTGGTAATTTGGTCGAGGTGTCGATTATAACGGTTTTAGCTGATTCAACGGTCATAAATTCAACGAATTCCATCAATTTTGCTGATTACGATATTCAATTAATTGGCGGTGCAGAGGTGTATCAAAAAACGAGGTATAAATTAATTTTAAAAATATTGGACGATTATTATGCGAATCCAGTTCTCAAAATTTCTGCATCGTTAAGAAGAAATCCGAAATGTTTTGTCGTTCGTTCGTTGCCAATTATTTATTCTAGCGTACAATTAGTTCAATTTAAAGGGATTGATGGTTATGATCCGCGAGCTAAATCAGAGAATGGATACAAGAAAATTCCCATTACCAAAAAAGTGAATCTTGAATTTATAGACAATACCCAAACCTTGTCCAATAACAGTGATCCCGCTATTATTGGAGGTAAAGGTCCTGATTTGGAAGTGTATATTTCCTTAATTCAAAGCGAATCGAATAAAAAATTTTTAAAAGTTCTAATCAATTCTGAATTTACATTACCCATCACCAAATACCTGCCCCTTGGAATTGGTCAACTCGAAATTCAATCGATTGGTGGAAAAGGAGGCATTAGTAAATACGGTGGAAAAGGCGGAAATGGAGGCAATGTCACCGTGCATATTACTTCCGAAGCCAAACCGTTTTTTTATCAGGTGATTATTGACAACGATGGAGGCGAAGGCGGTGATTTGTGGCGACCGAAAGTAGATGGGCAACAAAGTGGCCCTTATGGTGACAACGGCGAACTCAAAATTTTAGATTGGATTCCTTAGTTTCCACACCATCAACAAGCAAAGGGGGGTAAATCTCAGAAAAAATTGCTAATTTTGTAGCTTGAAATTTTTACACCTATCATGAGTCAAAAATATCCTGAATATAAAGGTCTTAACCTTCCTAACGTGGCCGACCAAGTGTTGGAATATTGGAATGAAAATCGCATTTTTGAAAAAACAATTTCAACTCGCGAAGGGAACACACCTTTTATTTTCACCGAAGGGCCTCCTTCTGCTAATGGAATGCCCGGCATTCACCACGTGATTTCTCGGTCATTAAAAGATATTTTTTGTCGATATAAAACCTTAAAAGGATTTTTAGTAAATCGAAAAGCTGGTTGGGATACCCACGGTTTGCCGGTTGAATTAAAAGTTGAAAAGGAATTAGGGATTACTAAAGAAGATATTGGGGTTAAAATCTCTGTCGAAGATTATAATAAAGCTTGCCGCGAATCGGTTATGCGATTTACGGATGAATGGAATAAATTGACCCTAAAAATGGGGTATTGGGTGGATATGAATGATCCTTATATCACCTACGAAAGTAAATACATGGAATCGGTTTGGTGGTTGCTTGGCCAACTTTACAAAAAAGAGTTGATGTACAAAGGGTATACCATCCAACCGTATTCACCAAAAGCAGGAACAGGATTAAGTTCACACGAAATCAATCAACCGGGTTGTTATCAAAATGTGAAAGACACCTCTTGTGTGGCGCAATTTAAGGTAAAGGAAGGTCAAAAATTGCCTTTTTCGAACGCCAACCCATCTCAAGTTTATATTTTAGCTTGGACAACCACTCCTTGGACCTTGCCGTCGAACACCGCATTAACAGTAGGGCCGAGTATTGAATATGTGTTGGTAAAAACATTCAACCAATATACTTACGAACCGATTGAAGTTGTTCTGGCTAAAAATTTAGTTCAAAAACAATTTGGGAAAAAATTTGACCAAGTTACGTCCGTTGAAGAGGTTGTTTATGTGGCTGGCGATAAAAAAATTCCTTACTGTATAATTGGTGATTGTCTTGGAAAAGATTTATTGGGCCTTAAATACGAACAATTATTGCCGTATGTTTTACCGTACCAAGATGCTGACAAGGCTTTTGTGGTAATTCCTGGCGCTTTTGTTACTACGGAAGATGGAACAGGAGTTGTACATACGGCTCCGACTTTTGGAGCGGATGACGCATTTGTTGCAAAAGCAGCAGGGGTGCCGCCTCTTTTGATTTTAGATGAATATGAAAATCCAGTGCCGCTGGTGGATTTGCAAGGCCGTTTTAGAAAAGAAGTAAACGATCCCATTTTTGGTTTAGGTGGCGAATACGTGAAAGAAGCTTATTTGGAAGGGGATGAAATGGAGGACGAATTGGCAAAACAACGGGTAAACCTGAAAGCCATCATCGCCGATTTAAAAGCCTATTTAAATGTCGATGAACGGATTACGCTTAAATTGAAAATTGAAAACCGAGCATTTGCCATTGAAAAATACGAACACTCTTACCCACATTGTTGGCGTACCGATAAACCGGTATTGTATTATCCCTTAGATTCTTGGTTCATTAAAGTAGCCGAAAATCGCCAAAAATTGGTGGAATTAAACAATACGATTAATTGGCAACCAAAATCTACTGGCGAAGGCCGTTTTGGAAATTGGCTCGAAAATGCAAATGATTGGAATTTAAGTCGTTCGCGCTATTGGGGAATTCCAATTCCTATTTGGACCTCTGAAGATAAAACTGAGCAAATTTGTATTTCTTCGGTAGAAGAATTAAAAATGGAAGCGCAAAAGGCTGTGGATGCTGGGTTGATGGCCGTTAATCCGTTAGCTAATTTTGTGCCGGGCGATATGTCTGCTGAGAATTATAAAGCGATTGATTTACATAAAAATTACGTCGACAACATTATTTTGGTCTCTCCGAAAGGAAAACCAATGCGCAGAGAAACAGATTTAATTGATGTTTGGTTTGATTCTGGTGCCGTGCCGTATGCACAACATCATTATCCTTTCGAGAATAAAGAGGCCATTGATAACCGCAAGCTTTTTCCGTCTGATTTTATTGCCGAAGGGGTGGATCAAACCCGTGGTTGGTTTTATACCCAACACGTAATTGCAGGGTTGGTATTTGACAGTGTGGCCTATAAAAACGTAATGTCCAAGGGCTTAGTATTGGATAAAAACGGACAAAAAATGGCGAAAAGCAAAGGAAATACCGTTGAGCCTTTTGCCACCTTAGCCCAATACGGGCCAGATGCCACGCGATGGTACATGGTCACCAATTCGCAACCATGGGACAACTTACGGTTTGACGAAGAAGGAATTGTGGAAGTCCAACGTAAGTTTTTTGGGACTTTATACAATACCTATTCGTTTTTTGCACTTTACGCCAATATCGATGGATTCAGTTACAGGGAAGAAGAGGTAGAATTGGTGAACCGACCAGAAATTGACCGCTGGATTTTATCAAAATTAAACACCTTGATTGAAGCGGTGGATGAGGCGTATACCACGTACGAACCAACCAAAGCAGGACGTTTAATCCAAAATTTTGTGGGCGACGAATTGTCCAATTGGTATGTACGTTTGTGCCGCAGACGTTTTTGGAAAGGCGAATACAGTGAAGATAAAATTTCGGCGTATCAAACCCTATACCGATGTTTAGAAACCGTTTCCATTTTAGGCGCGCCAATAGCTCCGTTTTTTATGGATCGGTTATTTCAAGATTTAAACCAAGTTTCAAACAGGTTTAATGTGGATTCTGTGCATGTGGCTTCGTTTCCGGCATATAATCAATCAGAGGTGGATGTAGATTTAGAGGAGAAAATGATCATTGCGCAAAAAGTGTCCTCAATGGTGTTGAGCTTGCGTAAAGCCAAACAAATAAAAGTGCGTCAGCCATTGCAAAAAATTATGGTACCTGTTCTAGATGCCGATTTTGCGCGACGGGCAGCTGAGGTAAAAGACATTATTTTGTCCGAAACCAACATCAAATCAATGGAACTTTTAACCGATACCGAAGGGGTGTTGGTGAAAAAAATTAAACCGAATTTTAAAACCATCGGACCAAAATATGGGCAACAAATGAAAGCGATTAGTTTAATGGTTGCTTCGTGGAAAGGTGCTGATATTACCAATGTCGAAAAAAATAATGGTTGGATAGGCGAATTAAATGGCGATAAAATTGAATTGGATTTAGAAGATTTTGAAATAATTACCGATGATATTCCGGGTTGGTTAGTAGCCTCCGAAGGCAGATTAACCGTGGCCTTGGATGTTACCCTCACCGACGAGTTAAAAAGCGAAGGAATCGCCAGAGAATTGGTCAGTAGAATCCAAAACTACCGCAAGGAAAGTGGTTTCGAGGTAATGGACAAAATCAACCTCTCGTTCGATGCAAATGAATATGTAAAAGCGGCTATATTGGCCAACCAAACCTATATTTGCACAGAAGTACTCGCCAACGGAATTCAGTTCACCAACCTAACTTCAGAAAATAATGTATTAGCCGATTTAGAAGAAGGCGATACCATTATTGAAGTACAAAAGGCGTAAATCGCTGACTTGTCCAATTAAGTGTTTTTAATTGGTGGTTAAATTCTTGTTTGTTTTCACTTTTTTGAAAATAAATTTTTTGTATTGCTGTCTTAATTGATGAAAAATGTACAGAATTATCTTCATCGCATTTATCTTTATTTCTTACCGAAATTTCGGTCAGGAACATAGTACATTATTTCAATCAGAAACGATTTTAAAGAACAACGTATTTAAAGTATTGGAATATAATCCCACCGATTCGATTCGTTTTTTTGAAGATTATCCATCAGGTTACTATTCAAAGTTTGACAAATTAGGAAGGATAATTGAATCGAATCACTATTCTCCTTTTGAAATTAATGGTATCTGGCAAGCCAATATGTTTAAAAACTACTATTTGTATGACTCATTAAATAATCAAATCGGGATTGTTCAAATCAATGATCAAATGGAACAACCAATTCGATTACTTGAAGTTAAATCTTTTGACAAACTAACAGATTCAATAAAAATTGCTCGGCTTTCAGAGAGTTTTCAAACTAATTCGAATTTTGTTTTCGAAAATATTCAAAAAATTGAGCAGATTCCCTTTTGGGGCGATACATTGAAAATTTCCAAAACACATGAACTTGTGAAAAGTATAAAAGACAGTACCATAAGTATGCATATTTTTTACAACGAAAATGGATTAAAGGACTCCACAATATTTCGTTCAACTATTACCGGGCTCAATGGAAAATTTAACGCTGAAACTGTTACAAAATACACCTATTACAAAAATGAAAATATTCACACCATTGTTCAAATTAATTATCAGTTAAATAACACAAGAAAGATTTATGCAATCTACGAGTATGTCTATCTTGAAAATGAATTGTTGGATTTAGTGATGTCCTTTTACTCTCATAATAATGTAACGAGGATTAGTAAATTCAAGTACTTTTTTAGGCAGAAATAAAAACTCGGCACCCTCATGGGCTGAATTAATCATAGAGTATTTTAGTGTTTGATCCACCCAAGGCAACAAGCACGTTTTAAACAGTACTTTACGGCAGATAAGTTTATAATAATTTTTTGGGCCCCTTTTCCTGCTTTCCATTATAGTCCCCCTTGCCAAAAGCAGGGCAAGGGCGCGCTGCCATTTCAATCAGGGGTGCGATTCATGAGAACCTTTGAAAATCAATTATCTATCGAACTAATCAGGGGTGCGGAGTTTGGAGACTATTGAAGTACGAAAGGCTCCGCTTTGGGCGATGGTATCGATTGAATAAGGCGCAAAAGTTGCTCTATATTAGCAACATCTGTCATACGCATTTTGCCATCTTCTGCTAACATTTTCAACTGTCCCAATTTTTGGGACAGTTCACTACCTTCTTGGTGCAGTTTAGTTTTTAATGCATTCCAGTATTTTCTTGAACGTGGCGAATTTGTTAAAACTGCTATTACATCAACGATAGAAAAATACCATTTTTGTTGCTCTTCGATCCAAATTGAACGAACTTGTTGCTCTTCAAATAGTTTAATATTGCTCATAATAACTTTATTTTTAATTTACAGCAACCATTTTCAAAGCGTGACAATTCGTCACGCTTTCATTTCCTTCTGCTTTTAATCGCTGTTTTAGTTTTAGACCATAAAACACTTAAAATTTAAGAACCTTTGCGCAATTACTTTATATGCACTGTTAAGGTATGTTTTTTACCTTGATTGGAACTGTATAACCCGTGTACCGGCGCAAACAAACATTGTTTGGATTTGTGTAGTGATCAAAATGGAATTCGAGGTAAACTATTCCACTTTGCAAATCAGCTTCTGATAACTCAATTCCCGCTATTAATTCTTCATATTGAAAACGTACATTTGATCGCTTATTGGTGAACTCGGTTCCCTTCAAAGTGTTAAGAGAGGTAGTTGAGATGTTAAGTTCGTTAAGATACATTACGGTTTTACCTGCGTCATTCTTGATGAAATCAAAACCTTCTATCAAAAGTTTTCCAAATTCATAATCCTTTAGTTCTATCCACGACGTATCGACAGTTAGCAGCGAGTCAACATCTAATTTTAAATCATTTTTTACTCTCAACTTTGTGGCAAAGTTAAAACCAGACGTTTTTTCGTAAAGCTCCGTAAAAGCAAGGTCTAAATCATTATCAATAATCCTAATGCCATTTTTTTCTAATGCCCAATAAACACAAATATTCGATTCAGGCATTAAATACGTTGGAATTGATTTGTTATATGATTCAATCACACCTTCGCAGTATGAAGGAGAATATAATACGGAGTATTCATTTGAATCTACCTTGTATAAATCAAAAATTTCTTCACAATCATTCAGTTGACAGAAGCAGCCTGAAGCGAAGATAAAGGTGAATTGAAAAAAAAAGATTTTTAACATAAAAGTTTTGTTACAAAAAACAATCCAAAGTTGTAGTTTAATTCGGA
>JADZFJ010000025.1 GCA_020849935.1 Crocinitomix sp.
GTCCAATCGTATTGATTATCGTTTGGAAAAATTGGCAAATAACCATTCGATCTGCCTTCTGCTAATTTTTTCAAATAATATCCTTTAGGTTTATAATAAGGAACTAGTTCAGGAAATTTCTTTTTGACTTCGACATATTTACTTTTTGACAAGGCGATTGTTACATAACCTGAATCATCAACATTCAGATTTAGAGCACTTTCATTGAAATTTTCTCTGTAAAAATTGTCATCGCCTTGTGTCCATTCCCAATCCTCTCTTCCAAAGGTGCCAGGATGTCTTACCCCAATACGTGAATAATTATACTGCATATTTTCTGGTTGAAACGCAAGTTCATTATTGATAAAAAGTTCTTTATTCCTAACTTCTACCAAATCACCATGAATGGCAACACAACGTTTAATGTAATTTTCTCGTTTATCAACTGGTCGACTTAGAACGCCATTAATAATAGTGTATCCTCTTTCTCTATCTTCTGGATATGGCTGACTTGAAAAAACTTTTCCTTTTTCAAATCCATTTCTTGCGAGTTTTTTATAATGCTCAATGTTAGCTTCAAAATCACTCAAACTTTTTCCTTCACGCATCGCTAAATAATAAGCTTCATCACGCAAAATTTGTTCGTAGGTATGACCGATTAATCCATTTGGCATTCGTGCATCGTTTAATGCGGTGTCACCTGCTGGAAAGTTAAAAACAGTCACATCATTTCTTTCCACAAATCTTAATCCTGGCAGACGTGTGTAAGGACTTTTTTGAAAATTTAAATAGGATTTAACGTTAATCAACGGAGCAAAACTATTGTGTACTACAGGGTAAGAAAAAGGTGTCATGGGGACACGTGGTCCAAATGTAATTTTTTCGACAAAAAGATAATCACCAACCAACATGGTTTTTTCCATTGAGCCTGTTGGAATGGTATATGGTTCAAATACATAGGTTCTAATGGCACTCGCGGCAATCAAGGCAAACAAAATAGCATCTCCCCATTCTTTAAAAATTGTTTTTTTGCCAGGTTTTTTCTTGGTTATTAACGAAAATGGAATCACGAGTGCATGTCCAATCACCGGAAGAGCAAAAAACAAAGCCACATGATCACTTGGAGTTCTAACGTTCACTTGTTTTTCAATGTCCCAATTGGTTGGAGGAACAGGTAAGAATTTTTCACTGTTTTTAGCAATCTGCCAAAAAACTGGAAATGGAAAAAGAATACCTAAAATCGTGTTTTTAACGTCAAAAACACCAAACTTCCGAATTACACTTACGTTGATGGATGCCCACATGATAAATTGAATTCCAGGCATTAACAAGAAAATAACCCAATACCATGGTTGATTACAAGCCCGTAAAGCGACATAATAATTGTAAAATGGCACATAAGCAGCCCAACTCGGTTTGTCAACTCTTGGCAAGATTTTTTGCCAGTTCCCAATAACGGGAGTAAGAACGATAATTAAATATCCGATAATCAATCCTAAATATGCCATATTAAAATTTTAAAAAATCTTGAACAGTAAAAATACCACTTTTTCCAAACAGCCACTCAGCCGCCAATATACTTCCTTGCGCAAATCCCTTTCTAGAATGGGCTGTATGTTTTATTTCAATATCATCAATAACAGATGAGTAAGTTACTTCATGCGTTCCAGGAACGTTTGCCAAACGAAGCGAAGCAAGGCTCAATTCATTCTCATTTGCCAATTCGGAAGGTGGTACATTTTTCCAATTAAAATAGCGACTGTTTGATGCCAAGATTTGTTCTGCCAAACTAATCCCTGTGCCACTTGGAGCATCCAATTTTTCAGTGTGATGGGTTTCTAAAATAGAAACATTGTAACCTTCAATGTCGCGCATTATTTTAGCAAGATATTGATTTAATGCAAAAAAAACGTTGACTCCAATGCTAAAATTAGTTCCATACATCAAACATCCTTTTTTTTGGATGCAGGTGGATTTAATTTCATCCAATTGCTCATACCATCCTGTAGTGCCAACAACAATTGGAATTCCCAAATCGAAAGCGAATTTTATATTTTCAACGACGCAAGTTGGTTTTGAAAACTCAATGATAAGGTCTATTTGGCTAAAATCTGCGGATTCTTTTGGTGTAGAACTTGTGATTTTGACAGGAATTTCATGACCACGAGAAATAGCATATGACTCAATCTCCTTACCCATTTTTCCGTAACCAAATAATGCAATCTTCATTCAATTGTTTTTGCGAAAGTAAGTATTTAAACCCGATTTCCTTATTGTATCTCTAAAATTCAATAAGAATTTTAACGAATATTTTTTGGTAAATGCATTGAAATTTATACATTCACTTAATTACTTCAAACGATTTGTCAAAAAAAGGTAAAAATGTTACAATTCAATATAAAACTTGTTATTTTTGATTCATTGGTTTGATGGAAACTTTTGTATGACATATAAATATCTAATTACGATCTTCATTTCGCTTACCTTCCTTAGTTGTGGTTCAACCGTATCTAACGATAAGTCAATTGAATTAACTGAAGAGGAAAAAAGTGAATTGAAAAACGACACAAGTAAGAAAGGATTCAAATTATACGTGCCTTCATACATGGAAAAAATCGAAGACCTTCATGAGTCGGCTGATGCACAATTCGTTTATATTGAAGAAGAAAGCGCAAATTCCGATCCATCAGGCTTAAAAGAGCATTTTTTAATCGTTCTTTCTGAAAAAAAGTCAGAAATAGAAAATTATGCAGTTCCTGTTAAACCAACCCTTCAATTGTATCACCAAGATGCAATTGAAACGATGCGAATGAATGAAGCCATGTTGAAATTTAATGTAGAAGATTCTGTATCCACAATTCAACAAATAAATGGATGCCAAGTTATTGTTTCTGAAATCACTACGCTAATTAAAACTTTTGACGAACCTATCGAGCTTTATTATAAAATCGCCATAATTGAAGGTGAAAAGGCATTTTATCAAGTAATTACTTGGTGTCCTCTAATTCAAAAGCCGAGTTTTTACCTAGAAATGGATAAAATTGTTCAATCATTTCAAGAATTATAAAAAAGAATTGATTTCCAAAACTCTTTTGTTCTTCTCGTGCATCGAGATCAAATCAAATTTTGTAAATTTGAGGACTCAAATAGAGATTAAATCCATCAATTTTTGGATAATCAGGGTCTTAAAATTGAGTAAAAAAATAAGTTAGCACTAGTTCGACAAAATGACAAAATTTTTAAAACTGTTTTTTATATCGTTTTCTATCCTGTTATTTGGGTGTGGAGGGGATGATGATTTTGTAACACAAACAGTTGAGGGTAAATTCTCAGTGGATTTACCTGAATACATGGTTGAATTAGATCTTGAAAATCCAGCTGCTTCGTTGCAATTTGGAAATGAAATGCGCGAACATTATGTGCTTGTAATCATGGAACCTCACGAAGTTTTGGCGCAACTTGGTCTGAATTTAGATTTGCAATCCTACGCAAATATCAATTTAGACAACATGAAACTTGCACTCCAAAATCCTAAGTTAGAAGAATTGGACGATGGTGTTACAGTTGTACATGATATGCAAACAGTGGGATATAAGCTTACTGGATTGTTTCCGGAATCCGACATTAATATTGTTTATTATATCCGTTATTATCGCAGCGAAAAATCATTTTACGCGGTCATAACGTGGACATTGGAACAAACAGAACGAAGCTATTTAAATAACATGCTTAAAATTATTAATTCATTAAAAGAAATATAGAATGTCAGACGA
>JADZFJ010000026.1 GCA_020849935.1 Crocinitomix sp.
CGACGCGATGTCGTTTTTAGCTTCGCCAATTAAGAAAATTAAATCGCCTTTTTGTTTAAAATCCATGGTCATGATTTTTGATTTATCATTAACCACACCAATCATTCCGATGGTTGGCGTTGGAAATACAGGAATATCTTTTCCTCCGATAACGGTTTGATTGTAAAAAGAAACGTTTCCGCCGGTAACTGGTGTTTGGAATTTAAGACAAGCAGCACTCATTCCTTTGATAGCGCCAACAAATTGCCAATAACATTCTGGATTATACGGATTTCCGAAATTCAAACAATTGGTCACTGCACTTGGAACGCCTCCTGAAACAACAATGTTTCGAGCGGCTTCTGACACGGCGATTTGTGTTCCAATTTCTGGATCTGCATTGACGTAACGTGAATTACAATCAACTGTCATGGCAATAGCACGATTAGAACCTTTAATGTTGGTGATTCCAGCATCGGAAGGACGGTTGGTGGTCATGGTTTTTGTCCCTACCATTGAATCGTACTGCTCGTAAATCCAACGTTTAGAAGCGATGTTTGGATGTTGCAATAAGACCATTGCCACTTCTTTTAAATCTTCTGGTTGTTCAACCGCGTCGATGTTAAATTTTTTGAATTCTTGGTAATACGCTGGTTCACGGTATTCTCTTTCGTAAACCGGCGCTCCACCACCTAGTACGAGTGATTTAGCAGGAACAGAAGCCACTACTTCACCATTCATTGAATAATTGATGATTCCACCCTCAGTGACCACCCCAATTTGAACGGCCAATAAATCCCACTTTTCAAAAATTGCTTCGACTACATGTTCTTTTCCTTTTTCGATCACACATAACATACGTTCTTGTGATTCAGATAAAAGAATTTCCCAATCTTTCATGTTTTCTTGTCGGGTGGGCACTTTTGATAAATCAATGTCCATACCCACATTTTTACCCGCTGCACTCATTTCACACGTCGAACACGTGATTCCTGCTGCGCCCATGTCTTGCATGCCGACCACTGCATCGGTTTTAGCCAATTCGAGGGTAGCCTCCAACAACAATTTTTCTTGAAAAGGATCGCCCACTTGCACTGCTGGCAAATCGGCTGATGATTCTTCGGTAATATCTTTACTAGCAAATGCTGCTCCTGCAATTCCATCTTTTCCAGTTGCCGATCCGACAATATATACTGGATTTCCTGGTCCTGCCGAGGTCGCTGAAATCATTTTTCCTTCTAAAATTCCTGCTGAAAATGCGTTAACCAGTGGATTGGTATTGTAACATTTGTCAAACATGGTTTCGCCGCCAATGATTGGAATACCAAACGCATTTCCATAATCCCCAATTCCTTTTACCACGCCTTTCACCAACCATTTGGTGCGTTCATTTTTGATGTCACCAAAACGCAACGAATTTAATTGCGCAATTGGGCGAGCACCCATGGTAAAAATATCTCTGTTAATTCCACCAACTCCAGTTGCTGCACCTTGATAAGGTTCCAACGCACTTGGGTGGTTGTGTGATTCGATTTTAAATGCGCAACCAATTCCATCGCCTATGTCCACCAACCCTGCATTTTCCTCACCAGCTTTTACCAACATGTGTGGTCCATCTTTCGGTAAGGTTTTTAGCCATTTAATGGAGTTTTTATACGAACAATGTTCTGACCACATCACCGAGTAAACAGACAATTCTGTGAAATTAGGCGTACGCCCCAAAGCTTCTTTAATCAATTCAAATTCAGAAGCTAATAATCCAAGTTCAACTGCTTGCTCAACGGTTGCAGGTTTTTGCGTTTTCGTATTCATTTTTGCGCTCAATAAATTTAGTCCACAAAAGTAGTTATTCTAGGCTTCATTCTCACCTAATTTGGACAATAAGTTCTTCAATTTTTTCAACATGATTTGTTTTGTCGACAAATAGGTTCCTTTTCTTAAATTTGTGTCACGATCATGGGAATTATCAGTTTTATTTGTGTCTTATTTCTCTCTTATTTTGTTCTTTATCTTAGAAGGGCAAAAACGGATATTTCCTTAAAATGGTTGTGGATTGGGTGGACGGTGAAACTAGGTTTTGCCGTGAGTTTTATCCTGATTTTTACTCATTATTATGGGAATGGTGTTTTATTCGGAGATGCTGCTAATTTCATTAATGACAGTCAATTAATCCATCAATTTGGGGAGGAACATCCTTTTGAATATGTTCAATTATTGGTTGGTTTGGAGGATGAAAAATGGTTTGAATTGGATCCTTATTTAAGGGAAACTCAGATTTGGAGTTATGGCGAAAATGGTGATTTTTTAAATGATAACCGCTTGATTATTCGATTAAACTCCTTGTTTCATTTTATCTCTTTTGGCAATCCGTATGTGCATTTGTTGTTAATGGCCTTTCTATCCTTTGTGGGGATTTTATTGATTTATAAGTCTTTTTATAAATGGGTCAGTCATCCGATCTTCTTTTATTTTTGTTTGATTGGTTTTCCCTCGGTAGGATTTTGGGGTTCGGGGATTTCCAAAGAGTCCTTGTTTATTTTTGGGTTAGGTTTGTTTTTTTATGGGATAATGACCTTGTTCGCCAAAAGAAGTCTTTTCAATTTTGTGATTTTAGCAATTGGGGTTTTTGTGCTTTTTGTTAATAAGCCTTATGCAGGTTTGGTGGTGGTTTCACTCAGTTTGATTTATTGCCTTGGAAAACTCACCCATTGGTCGAGGTTATTTCGCAGGATTGCACCTTTGCTGGTTTTGTTAGGATTGGTTGGGTTCACTTTCACCCCTGCTCCATTTAATCTTCTCGATAAAATTTCTTACAAACAAAAAGATTTAATTAACATGGGGCAAGGGGGGATTTTTTTTATCACCGATTCGTCTTTTTGTGCGATGGATTACCGTTATTTGGATCATTTCACAACCACAGAAACTCATGTTGTGGTACAAAAACCAACTCAAGGTGAATATAAACTTTTTGGTGAGTCGACGTTTTATCCGTTTGAGATTCAACCTTCAGCTAAACCATACGAACGTTATTTAATCCAACCACCAAGTTCCAGTTTTATTCCTTTGACACCAATTGAAAATAGCCGATCCAACTTACTTTTGGTAACCCCCGAAGCATTGATCAACACGCTTTTGCGACCTTTTCCAGCGGATGCGGGGGGCATTTTAAAATACCTCGCCTTTTTTAGTAATCTCCTCTTAATTTCTTTCATCACCTTTGCACTAATCAAACGAAAACCGTTGAACGAGGAACAAAAATACTGGGTCACTTATCTTCTTCTCGCTGCTTTTGTGATTCTTTTATTCATTGGATGGACCACCCCGATAGTAGGTGCCATTGTTCGTTATAAAATTGCTGCCGAAATATTACTTATTATTGTGTTTTCAATCGTACTTAAACCATTAAAATATGCCGATTAAAGTTCTTTTTCCCGCGCTCGCTCTACTGCTCTTGTCGAGTTGTTATCAAGGAGAAACTGCCGATTTAATCATACACAATGCGCAAATTTATAGTTGTGACGAAGAATTTTCAATTTTTGAAGCGATGGCGATTAAAGATGGGAAAATCATTCAACTTGGCCCTGAGCGGGAAATTTTAAATGGCTACGATTGTGATAATATCGTAGATGCACAAATGCGTCCAATTTACCCTGGATTTCAAGATGGACATTGTCATTTTTTGGCTTATGCTCAAACCTTGGCGGAAGTGGATTTGACAGGATCAAAATCGTTTGATGAAGTCATCGAACGGATTGAAAAATATGCAGAAACCAATGAAAGTGAGTGGATTGAGGGAAGAGGCTGGGATCAAACTTTGTGGGCATCTGATTCTTTTCCAACAAATTCTAAATTAAACGAATTGTTTCCAACTACCCCAATTCTCATTCGCAGGGTAGATGGACATGCAGCACTCGCTAATGCAAAGGCCTTGGAAATTGCGGGAATTACGCCTGAAACTAAAATTGAAGGTGGATTTATTGGTGTTGAAAATGGGGTTTTAACGGGACTTTTGTTAGATAATGCTTATTCGAAAGTGGCCAGTTATATTCCTTCATGGACACCAAAGAAAAAATTAGAGTATTTGAAAAAAGCAGAATATGCCTTGTTTGAAGCTGGTTTGACGTCGATCAACGACGCAGGAATTAATGCGGCAGATCGCGAGTTATTTATTGAATGGTATGGGAAAAACGAATTAAAAATTAAAAGTTATGCCATGTTATTTCCTGAAAGTGAAAACATGGCTTTTGCCACCAAAAACGGGATTTATAAAAAAGACAATTTGCATATTCGCTCGTTTAAAATTGTCGCTGACGGTGCGTTGGGATCGCGGGGGGCTTGCCTGCTCGAACCTTATTCGGATGAACATGGGCATTATGGTTTAATGTTAGTGGACACCACCAGTCTCTTAGAAATTGCTAGATTGGCTAAAGAAATTGGTTATCAAATCAATACGCACTGTATTGGCGATTCGGCAAATCATAGTTTATTAAAGATTTATGCCCAAGTGATTCAAGATGTGGAAGACCATCGTTGGAAAATTGAACATGCACAAGTTCTATCGCCAGCTGATTTTGAGTTTTTTCAAACGATTAGGATTTTGCCTTCTGTTCAACCAACCCATTGTACCTCTGATATGCGGTGGGCTGAAAAAAGATTAGGGAGCGAACGAATTAAATATGCCTATGCCTACCAAACTCTACTGAAAAAAGCCGGTAAAATTGTTTTAGGTACTGATTTTCCAATTGAAAACATTTCGCCAATTGAAACCTTCTACGCTGCAATCACCCGCATGGATAAAAATGGAAGTCCAACGGGAGGATTTTATCCCGAAGAAAAACTCAGTCGCAAGGATGCGCTTTTAGGAATGACTAAGTGGGTTGCTTTCTCTAATTTTGAGGAGCAAGAAAAAGGTTCCTTAGCTCCCGGAAAAGCTGCCGATTTTGTGATGCTAACCAAAGATATCATGACCATTGAAGAAAAAGAAATCTTAACCACTTTTGTGGTCAAAACCTACCTCAACGGTCAATTAGTTTTTGATGGGGAATAATTTTATTGTTTAATAAATTTTTCCTTTTGAATTCCTTGGTTTGAAATGGAGGTAAAGATATAACATCCTGATTCGAGGGTTGAAATATCAATTCGTTGATTTACCACCATTCCAGCTTGAACCAAAGTTCCTGCTAAATCATAAATTTGATACTCCTGATTTTGAACCAATTGAACCAATTGTATCGACTCATTTACGGGATTTGGATAGATCAATTGTTGAGCTGTGGTCGATTCATCCGAAAGTCCTAAGGTTGGTGGATTCGTGCAGACAATATCGAAAGTGTAATTGGTACCCGATCCAGTTAAATCTTCAACCGTTGCCCAAGTTTCACTTGATTGATACAACCATGTTTCAAGCCAAGGAGTTAATACTTCTAAAATTGCGGTGTGTTGTGCTTCTTCTGAAATCGTTTCGACCCCAAAACAAACAAGTTCGCCTAATTCACAAACTGCGTTGGAATTCGCAAATTGGCAATGACTTCCTCCTAAAATGTTGACATATCCCTTACATGGTGTTAAATTTTCGTACATATCCAATTGATTTCCCACAGCTGGAGTCACACAATCTTCGTCTCCACTAAAAGTCAAGGTTGGCATCGTAATCTCATTTGCGGCGTCGATGGCAGATGGATCAGTTTCAGCGGCCGCTAAGCTAACCATGGTCGAAAGAGAACTCGATGCAGCAGCAGCCAAAAATGCGGCACCTCCACCCATCGAATGACCAATAATTCCTGAAGTTGGTTTTACCTTATCATAAAAAATAGACGCCTCATTCGCACCTGCATTTTGTAATTCGTTGATCACAAAGGCCAAATCCAAGGCAAAATCTCCATGAGACACTGTTACAAAATCCGTTTCGGTCGTTGGTAAAGCGACAATATACCCAAGTGGCACCAAATGTTCCCACAAATAGGCATACGAATCATAATTCATGGCAAAACCATGCCCAATAGAAATAACTGGAAATTTTCCTTCGGACACCGCAACTCCTTCCCCTGCCGCTAAAGCTGGATAAAAAATTCGTGTTTCGATGGCTCGGTCACGGGATTCATCGGTATAAGTAATCACAGTGGAGCCTATTTCAAATTGAGCAAGGAGGTCCTTTGAATGAATCAAAACAACACAGATTAATAACGTTTTAAAGAATTGCATAACTTATTTTTTTTCGAAGATAGTAAAAAAAAAGGCGACTCAC
>JADZFJ010000027.1 GCA_020849935.1 Crocinitomix sp.
GATATGGGAGCCTAAGGATGGTACGCATTTCATAGAGCAATGGAAAAAGACGATTAAATAAAGCACGAACGCACAACAGCGTGTATGAAAAATAGCGGGTTCAGAGGTAAATTAAAGGTCAGTGCTTTTAATAAAAGTCAGTGCCAAACTGAAAGTGAAGTGCTTTTTAATCCGCTACTTCTCATACACGCAAAACGTTAGTGGCTATTGTAACGCTAAGATTAAATTGACTGCAAAATTCAAATGACTTCTATTTAGACAACTATGATGAACTGACGAATAATGAAAACTAACTCAATAAAATATGTGGACAAGAGCAACTTGGCATGAATGTGCTTCCGAACTGAAATCTGTAAGCGAACAATTTCAAGATGCATATTGGAACAGAAGATATGGTCACACTTACCCAAGACATCCAGAAGCCGAGAAAATGTTGGTGGATTCATCTCAAAGGGGAGTGGAAATTTTACGTTCACTTGCATTGGCAATACGCTCGGAGCAGGACTTTGACATAATACCAGATAATTTGTCAACAGTAGGTTTGCTGAAAACAGGTTTGTTTAGCATTGATGATATTTCTCAAATAAAAATGAATCATGGTTTTAATGGACACTCGGGAAAAGAAGGTTATGCCAATATTCGGCTTCGTGAATGCTTAAACAAAATCGCACATGCTAATCCAAACTTATCTGGCTTTTATGTTAGTGCAGGGACAAACGACCATGACATCATTTTAACTGGAGAGAATAGAGGAAGAAATTGGCTTGCTATAATTTCATTAAACCGTTTGATAGATGCCGTAAAATCATTGCAGGACTTCCCAATAAATAGAATATAGTATGAAAGGAACAACAGCCGCTAACATATAAGGACTAAACCGCAATGTAGCGCAGCGGAATTTCGGCTTTAGTCTGCTGTTGACAGAAGTGAAGCTAGCCCACATTTTGGGTTTTTATGGGTTTTCAATAATTTTATTGGTTTTTGGTTCTTGAAGATTTTCAATAATCGTTTGATTATTTCTGTTGGTTGACCAAATTTGATCTATTAAGCTATTTTTTTAGTTTGCTTAAATTCATGTTTGTCAGGTTAAAATTCTGTTTTTTTTCATTTTTGACTCAATTGGACACACTTTTCCAAGCTCATAATCTGTGAATCATAAGGTATTATTAATCAATTTAATAGGATCATCATTCTTGTTTGGTGGTGGATTCGGCATACTTACTAGAATTGTATTCGGACGAAATCGCAAGACAATTTTCATTGTGCCAATTTTACAACAAGGACAACGCTCTAAATCAAAACCCAACCTGTTTTTGGTGATTTCTTTGTAATCCATTTTTTCTTTTTGTTGGGTAGGGTGTGAAGGTAAAACACCCTGTTTCATTTGCTCTATTTTTAGTCTTTGCTTTAATCGACTTGATAAAAATCCATAATGACGCATTTTTACAAATTTTGGAGGCAAAATGTGTAAACAAAATCGACGCAAAAACTCTTCAGCTTCCAATGTCATAGTTTTGGTAACTGAACCATGCTTGTAATCTTTGTAAGAAAAACTCACTTTTCTGTCTGAAATTGATATTAAGCGGTGGTTAGAAATAGCAATTTTATGCGAATAACGACCCAAATATTCCACAACACCCTCAGCGTTTTTGAATGGTTGTTTAGCATAAATCACCCAGTTTTTGTCATACAATTTTCTTCTTAAATCAAGTGTGATAGGTGTTTTATTTTCGTGTAAGAACAGCATGAATTTTTCCATAAATTTTGCCCGATAAACGTTGGCCATTGCGCGAATTGGAAACAAGAAATTACCATTGGAGGCGGTTGTTTTCCAATTATTTTCAGGTGTAAAACCACCACCTGGAACAATCAAATGTACATGCGGATGAATACTTAAATTTTGTCCCCAAGTGTGCAAAACGGAAATTGCACCCATTTGTGCACCCAGGTGTTTTTTATCGTTCCCAAAAGCAAAAAGCGTTTCTTTACTTGCTTGAAAAAGGATGTTGTGTAACTCTTTTGGATACTTCAAACAAAACGAGTTGAGTTCTTGCGGAATGGTAAAAACGACGTGGAAATAGGTACAATCGAGCAGATCTTCTTTTCTAGCTAAAACCCAGCGTTCTTTGTTGGTGTTTTGGCATTTTGGACAATGCCGATTTCTGCAGGAATTATAGGCAATCCGTTCGTGAGCACAAGTTTCATTTGAACAACGCTCAACGTGCCCACCAAGCGCAGCTGTCCGGCAGATTTTTAATGCATTTAACACACGCTGATGGTGCTTTAATACACGGTTGTTTTGGACAAAATCATCCCCATAATCACGAATGATTTGCGCCATTTCAAAAGAAGACCGCATCTACTTTTTGAATCCGTAAAGTGTATCGAGCGGACTATGAGCTACTTTTGGTATCACTTGAGCTACATGTAAATAGACAATCGTTGTGCGAATATCAGCATGTCCCAAAAGCTTTTGAATGGAATAAATATCTACACCATCTTCAAGTAAATGTGTTGCAAAAGAATGCCGCAAAGTATGCATTGAAACTGCTTTTTGAATGTCCGTTTTTTTTACAGCTTCGTTGATCACGTATTGAATCGAACGTTCGCCCATCACTTCACCAAGTTTTAATCCCTCAAAAAGATATATCTGCGGTTTTACTTGGTCTAAATATTTTTCAAAACGCAATGCAATAAGTTCGGATAAAATCACATAGCGATCCTTTTTTCCTTTTCCTTGTCTGATTTTAACTTGTTTACGATCCAAATCTACATCCGCAATTTTTACATGTCTCAACTCATTCATCCGTAGCCCACCCGCATAAGCAAAGGCCAATAAAAATCGGTGTTTCATACTCCTAGATGCGCTAAAAATTAGCTTGCATTCTTCTTTTGAAAGCACAGTAGGCAATGTTTCCGTTTTTTTAATGACAGGCATTTGAACAGCTTTATCTTCCATACCAAAAAGCCGAAACCAATACCGAAGTCCGAAAACCGTTTGCTTAAAAAAACTAATTGAAAGTTTATCGTGAACCGTCAAACGATACAAGTAAGCATTGATTTCTTCCACCTGAATTTGGTGCGGAACACGACCAAAATGCAAAGCTAAATGCGCCAAATTTCGACCGTAATTTGAAAACATACTCTTTGAACATTGATCTAAAATCAACCGTTCTTCAAATCTTGAAAAAGCTTCCCGAAATCCCGGAACCAGCATTTTAGCTTTGTTTAAAGTAGTCGTGTAATTTTCTTTCTTGAAAGTCATATCTCTTTTTTAATGATTGACTTTCGTGTACGAAATTTCATTATTTTTAGGTCA
>JADZFJ010000028.1 GCA_020849935.1 Crocinitomix sp.
AATTTAATTTATCATTCCACGAGAGGCTGTAGATGTCCCATTTGTCGCTGTTGCTGCGGTTTTGTTCGAGTTTTTGGGCGATAATTACTTGCTCGCCGTCCGACCGAACGGTAATCATTCCGTACCGCGCCACGTTGCCATCGCGGAGTTTTTCCATGCGCATGCGGTAAATTTCTTTGTCGCTTGGTTTGGTCATTTCGTTCATTCTAATTTCAAGTTCTTTGAGGATGCTGTAAAATTTGAACGGATACGAAAATTCGTTGGTGGACCGCGCTAATTCGGTGCTAAACAGAAGTGGGCGAGGGCCACGACTGGATTTACCGAAGGCGCCAAGTGCATCGGGACGCGGATGGGAGTGTGGTTCGTTGTCACCGCTGGAAATAATGGTTGCCAAGGGATTGATGGACGCTAAAAAAGAATCTAAGACATCGCTGGCTCCATGATGACAGGCTTTTGCGACATCGGATCCGAATTTGATTTTGGTGCGTTCGATGATTGGGTTGAGTGTTTTTGTTTTATCTGATAACGATTTTTCTAAACTCGCAATTTTGCTTGCTGCGAGGTTTTCTTTTTGGGCAAGATTTAGGGTTAGAGTTCGGATTTCATTTTCTAAAGTGCTCATTTTAGTGGAGATGCCACTGTAAAATTGTGCGAGGTAATCTTGCGATTCTGAATTTAAATCGCCGCCTAACAGCATTTTTAGTTTACCGTAACGCAATTGAAAGACTATAGAATGACCGTTTTTTGTGACCCCCTCGTTGCCCAATTTTACCAAACATTGTCGGGTTTTTGTTTTGTGTTTAACAGTTTCGGTGAGTGGGGCAAGAATTTCAAGTTTCAGCGGGTTTGCTTCGTTAAAATGGTCTAAATAACCTTGGTTTTGCGCCAGAAATTTAAATTGAACGTCGGGATTGTTTTGGTAGCCACCAACTAATGTTTTAAGGTAAAATTTACCTGAATCCAGTTCGGCTTCTATAATCGCTTTGGCCTCCGCGTTGGTTAAAACAGTGTCCCAGAGGTAATAATTTTTTTTATTGGCTGTGGTTGGGGTAATTCGACCGAAATCATAAAGCCAAGGTTCTTTGGTAGAACTTGGTTCGGAGCGTTCGAAAATTCCATTGTGACAAATATTTTTTATTTTAATTTTTGGATTTTTAAAGATGTTTAAAAAACCATAATAATGATCCGTATCGGGGTGACTGATAATGGCATAATCGATTTCAAGCTTTTCGATGGCTTCGGGATCGTCCATACCAATTTCCTCAATTTCAGGCGATTTTATTTTCCGTAATCCATAACGCCAACTTAAAAATCGGTGCATATTATCTCCTTGTCGACTGTCCAAACCAACTCCTTCGCCGGCATCTACCAAAATAATTTCACCAGCTGGGGTCACAATGTGGCAGCCATCTCCTTGACCAATGTCCACAAAATTAATTTCTAAGATTCCTTGGTGCGTGACATCGGCCGTTTTTAACCAACCATCCGTTCCTCGGCAATGAAATTTCGACCAATCATCTACTGTTTCATTGAGATAAACCATTGAATCGCCAAGAATTAAGTGATTAACTGCGGAGGTACGAACGGCAGCAGGGCTACTGTGAAAAATCGCTTCTTTCACGGCTAAAAAATAGGTTATTTCGGGATTTAAGGGCATAGAAGAGTTTTGAACTGTTAAGCGAATATATAAAATTTAACGCAAAAATGGCAGGCTCTAAAGAAAAAAATCACGGGATCGTTTTCGAGTTCAATGTATTGAAAAATTCAATTGTGGATATGTGAATAAAAAAGCATGGCTTTCGTAAAATCATCCTTAAATTTGTACACAATTAAATTTGAAAATTGATAGGCTATGGAACGAGTACTCAATAAGTTTTTTTCGATGTCAGTAATGGCCGTTTTCTTATTCTTATTTTTCCTTGCAATTGGCATTGCGACTTTTGTTGAAAATGATTTTGGAACGCCAGTTGCTCAAAAATTAATCTATAAAGCCTTGTGGTTTGAGTGTATTTTAGCCTATTTATTTCTTTCCTTGTGCTTTAATATTTATCGCTATAAACTATGGCAAATCAGTAAACTAGGTTCGTTGGTATTTCATGTTTCTTTTTTAATTATTGTAATTGGCGCTTGGATTACGCGGATTTTTGGATTCGAAGGAGCCATGACCATTCGAGAAGGGGAATCGACCAATATTATAACAAGTGCCGAAACGTATTTACAGATTAAGGTACACGATTTTAAAAGTCAATATTTGATTGATCTTCCGATGATTGTGGATGGATATACCAATAATTATTTTCACCACGAGTTTGATTTTCCAAATGAAAAGGAGTCGATTGCAATTTCATTTTTGGATTTAAAAGAGGGAGTAAAAGACACCTTAATTGCGGCTGAAGATGGGGTGCCTTTTTTGGAGATTGTGACGGTGCAACCGGGTGGAGGAAGAAGATACAATTACCTGCAATCAGGGCAAGTAATTCAAGATGGAGCCTTAAAAATTGGCTTTAATTATTTCAAAGAAACGGATGTGGTATCTATTTTTGAAACAGACTCGGGAATTTTTGTCAAAACACCTTATGAATTGAATTATCTGCAAATGGCCGATCAATCGCAAGGCGTTATTGTGAATGATTCGGTACAACGATTTGTTCCTAAACGTTTGTACACGGGCATGAATTCGCAATTTGTTTTTAATACCTATCTACCAAAAGCCAAGTTAACCATGGTGGAAAGTGAAGAAATTCCTCGTGATATGAAAGCCATGACGGTTTTGGTAGAACAAGGAGAGCTCAAGCAAGAAGCGGTGTTGCGCGGAGGTAAAGGAACCGTTCCAGTGGTTCAGCCTTTCCAATTAGGAAAATTAAC
>JADZFJ010000029.1 GCA_020849935.1 Crocinitomix sp.
CAAAACTTCCAAAAACATTTTAATAAAACCATCCATATTAATGAAATATGCAGGTTCAAACACGTTTAATATTGACATCAATACCAATGTTATGTTTAATGAGTTGTTTTGGGTAGGTATTGGTCTTAGAAATTATTCAAGCTTAAATTTTTTAGTAGATTTCAATGTTACTGACTATCTTCGAATCGGATATTCGTACGATATGAATTTAACTAAAATAAACCACTATTCAAATGGGTCGCACGAACTGTTGATCGGTCTCGATTTTAATTTACGTAAATCATCAATCAGCGCACCACGCTATTTATAACATGAGAGTTCAATTTTTTCTAATATACCTTATTTTATCAATGACTGCTTCAGCTCAAAGTTACGAGATTGAAGAGGTAAAATTAGTGGCTACGGTACAAACCATTAATGGGATTAATGAAAAATCGAGTGATTTTGCTCCGATTATTTTTAACAATAAAATTTATTTTACTTCGTCTCGACCATACAATTTACACAATTTAGGCGAAAACAATTGGGACAAAAATGGTTTCACCAATCTTTTTTATGGGTCGTTTTATTTGAAAGAAGCAGGGGTAATTAGCGTAAATGATGTAAAATTAGTCTCCAATAAATTGATTTCGAACAGTAATACAGGGCCCATGTGTTTGACATCTACTGGCGATAGTCTCTTTTTTACGCGAAAAATTGAAATTACAAAAGGAAAAGAAAAATTCTTGCGGTCCCAATTATTTCTAGCCACAAAAAAGGATGGTAAGTTTACTAAAATAAAACGTTTACCCTTTTCAGTCGATGATTATTCGTATGCACATCCTGCCTTTGACGCTGCTACAAATCGCCTTTATTTTGTAAGCGATCAGCCCGGGGGACTCGGAAAAAGTGATCTTTATTATGTGGACATTTCAAAAGGAGCTTGGGGCGAACCAATGAATCTTATTGAACTGAATTCAGAAAGTAATGAAAATTATCCTTTTGTTGTCCGAGGAAATATTTTCTTTTCAAGCGATCGTGATGGATCGGAAGGGCAATTAGATATTTACTTTTTATCTGCCGAAAAAGAAGCAGAGTTAGTTAAAATAGAAGGCTTAAATTCATCTGCTGACGATTTCGGGATTGCTGTTTTACCCAATATGTCCGCTGGTTATTTTTCGTCGACGCGCGAAGGAGATGCCAATATTTATTACTTTACCCTAGAAAAACGAATTACCGTTAAAAACCAAATTGCAGGTTCTTTTACCTTTAAATCACTCAACCCAAGTACAGCAAACCTTACCGTAAATTTAGTGAATAATGAAGGTGAATTTGTGTATGTACAAAAAGCGGATGTAGATGGGCGATTTGTCTTTGAAAATGTAATGCTAGATACCAATTTAAGGGTTAAAATAAATGGGTTAAATGAAAACGACGCACAACTTAACTTTTACGATGAATTTGGAAATATCAGTTCGAGTTATGTTTTAGGCGAGGACGGAAAATTTTTATACAAAAAATTAAATCCTAGCCGCGCCAGTGTCATTCATTTTATTCCTGACGATATGATAAATTATGAGCGTAGTTTGGCACATTTATCAGGCAAATTAGTTTTAGAAAGCAAACCATTTGAAAATTTGAGCGAGCACACGGTTAATTTGGTGGATCAAGATAAAAACATCTTACTCACCACAAAAACAGACCAAACAGGAAATTTTGAATTTAAAGAATTGGCAACCAGCACCGATTATTTTATCCAAATCCCTGATTGTGGCGATGAATTCTTACTCTATATCTACGGATCAAAAGACAATATTTACAGCGAATTAAAATGCAATTCGCAAGATGATTTTATGTTTAGAAAACTAAATACGAAAAATCAAAATAGCCTTTCGTTGTTGCACGTGGAGACAGAAAGTGATTTTATGCTCAACTACGCCGAAATCATTGGAAATTTTAATACCAGTAGTTCGGATAAAAATTGCCTAAACAGCATCGTAAGGGCTTACGATCAGAATGGTTTATTGGTTGGTACCACCACGACCGATTCACTTGGGAATTTTGAGTTTGGCGACTTAAGAAACGACACACAACACCAATTTAGAATTGAATGTGATGCTTCGACAAAGCTTTCACTCTTTAATCGTTATGGTGATCAAATTGCCCTAATCGAAGCTTCGGAAAGCAATTATTTTATCTATCGCCCACTAGGGTTTCAAACGAATAATGAACTTTCTGCGTTAAATACATCCGCCGATTTTGATATTAACCTATCCAACGAATATGAAACCGTATTGGTCTATTTTGGCTCAAACCAAGCAAATGTATTGCCAGAAGATCTTGAAAAACTAGAATTAATTTATAAATTATTGAAAAAATATCCTCAGCTTCAATTATCTGTAAGTGCCTACGCAGATGCCCAAGCTTCGGACGATTATAACTTTTTACTTTCACAAAAAAGGGGACAATGGATTGCCAATTACCTCATTGAAAAAGGAATTGAAAAAAACCGATTTTCTGTTAACGCATACGGAGAATCAAAATTAGTAGATGCGACAAACGACGCAAGTAACCGTAGGGCTGAATTGCGTTTTTATTTGAAGCATTAAAAAAGGAAGATATGGATAACTTAAATTACATTTCAGAATTTCATTCAAATCTTGAGCGAGCTAAAATAATGCTTGCATACGATGGAATTCTTTCGAAAGAAATTGTAGATGCATTTTTAACACGACTCAAATTAGATATTGAGAAAACCAATGTACCAAAACAAGAGAAAAAACGTTTTTTCTCGATTGTGGTTGAATGTATTCAAAATCTTTCCAAACATGGAAATGTGCACGATAGCAACGAATCAAATTTTTTGGTGTTGGTTGAAAAAGAAAAAAATTCTTTGAAAATTTCCACTGGAAACATGGTTTTAAATGAGCATAAACCCACCATTCAAGAGCTCATTAACAATGTCAACCAAAAAAATCCGGATGAATTACAAGAAATGTACAAAGCTGGAATTGCAAATAATACATTAACGAAAAAAGGCGAGGCTAGTTTAGGTTTGATCGATATTGCCCGC
>JADZFJ010000030.1 GCA_020849935.1 Crocinitomix sp.
GTCTTTTACTTCTTTTCGGTGATAAACATCCAAAGCCCTTGGGGTATCTTTTAAATTAGACAATCCTCTTTTTTCAGCCTCTTTCGCCCACTCTTCGCCGTATCCATTTCCTTCGAATCGGATTTTTTTAGAGGCGGTAATTAATTTTTGAAGTTCTTTTAAAATTGCTTCGTCTTTTTTCTCCCCTTTATCAATTCGTTTATCAATCGTTTCTCTGAATTGAATTAACTGATTGGCAACAATTGAATTTAAAACCGTCATTGCTTGTGCGCAGTTAGCACTTTAAAACACAGCTCTGAACTCAAATTTATTTCCTGTAAATGCAAATGGTGAGGTTCTGTTGCGATCGGTATTGTCCAATAAAATTTGTGGAATTTTACCGATGTTTAGTTTTAATTCCGTTTTTGCCTCTGGAGTCATGGCACCTGCCGAGATACTTTTTTCAAGTTCATCTAACATGCGGGTTAATTGCGATCCAATAAAAACAGACATAATTGCCGGTGGCGCCTCGTTTGCTCCCAAACGGTGATCATTTCCTGCCGATGCAATGGATGCTCTTAATAAATCTGCATTTTCGTGAATAGCCATAATGGTATTTACAAAAAAGGTCAAAAAGCGTAAATTCGATTTTGGATTTTTACCTGGTTGTAATAAATTAACGCCAGTATTCGTCGCCATCGACCAGTTGTTGTGTTTTCCAGATCCGTTTACGCCGGCGAATGGTTTTTCGTGCAACAATACTCTAAAATTATGGCGAGCAGCTGTTTTTTCCATCACGTCCATCAATAATAAATTATGGTCGTTGGCAATATTTACTTCCTCAAACATGGGTGCACACTCAAATTGATTGGGCGCAACCTCATTGTGTCGGGTGGTAACAGGAATTCCTAATAAATGCGATTCGTATTCAAAATCACGCATAAATTCAGTGACACGTTCTGGAATCGATCCAAAATAATGGTCATCTAATTGTTGACCTTTTGCTGGAGAGTGACCAAATACTGCTCTACCCGCCATCATCAAATCTGGACGCGCATTGTATAAAGCGGTGTCCACCAAAAAATATTCTTGTTCCCATCCTAAAGTAGCTTTTACGTTGGTCACGTTTTTATCAAAATATTGACAAACCGCCGTTGCTGCTTCTTCGACAGTGGTTAAGGCTTTTAATAAAGGCATTTTAAAATCCAATGCCTCACCTGTATACGCAATAAAAATAGTTGGAATACATAAGGTTTTACCAATCACAAAAGCAGGAGATGATGGATCCCAAGCACTATACCCTCTTGCCTCAAATGTATTTCTGATTCCTCCGTTTGGAAATGACGAAGCATCTGGTTCTTGTTGAACCAATAAATCTCCTTCAAATCGTTCAATCGCTTTTCCTGGGCCGATTGGTTTAAAAAATCCATCGTGTTTCTCAGCTGTTGACCCTGTTAATGGTTGAAACCAATGGGTGTAATGCGTCGCCCCTTTCGAAATTGCCCAATCTTTCATGGCAGTCGCAATTTGATCTGCATGCAAACGATCCACATGAGTTCCGTGTTCAATAGCTGATTTTACAATTTTATATGCCTCTTCGGTCAAACACTCGCGCATTTTGTCCAAATGAAAGGTGTTTTCTCCAAAATATTGAGAAACTCTTCGTGATCCATCGGTTGCATGATTGGCTTTTCGATGCAACACTTCGTTTAAAGCATTTTTTCTTGAATTTGGCATATTTTATATTTTTTTTCGCAAAGGTAGTTGAATTTTGATCCATCAAACGAAAAAAAATATATTATTTTTCAACATACCCCCCTATTTTTTATGTTCATATCTCCAAAAAAGTATTTTTTACTTAAAAATTAGACGGAATTTCGAGTGATTTTTTAAAAAATGACACGAATCAGACATTTTGTCATTAATATTTGTTTTAAAATGACATTTTGTCATTTATTTTTCAAGTTTTATTTGATTTTTCTGCCAAATTCGAATTGGTATTTATTTTGAAAGAACCTTTTCAAAACAATTAAAAATTTAAATTATGACAATCTTAGCTAAAAGACCAAATTTACCAGTATTCGGCGACCTTATGGTTGATTTATTAGAAGACCGATTTTTTGAACCAATGAGAAGAAATCACTTTGCTAGCACACCAAAAGCAAATATCATCGAGAACGAAAATGATTATCAAATTCACCTCGCTGCGCCTGGCATGAAAAAAGAAAACTTCGCCATCGATTTGAAAAATAACTTACTCACCATTTCAGGTCAGTCCGAATCCAAATCTGAAACCAAGGAAGAGAAAACAAATTTCACCTCGTGCGAATTTAATTACAGCCAATTCAGCCGTTCGTTTAACCTTCCAAAAAATGCAGAAACTTCAAAAATTGAAGCCAATTATGCAGATGGAATTTTAGAAATTAAAGTTCCTAAAAAAGAAAAAGAAGTAGAAAGCGTTCACAAAATCGAAGTTAAATAATCGATTTTCAGCACCTACTTAAAACAAAAAAAGCGTCCCAAAATTTAGGA
>JADZFJ010000031.1 GCA_020849935.1 Crocinitomix sp.
AAATGAGTGCTGTTGTTGAGGTGGTTTATTAGGGGGTGATTCGGTTTTTTTGAAAGATTTTTTGGTGGATATTAATTCTTGATATCAAAAACCGCTACTACCGCATGAAATGAAATTTGGCAAAGTCAAATCAATTTCGACGCCGCTACGGCAGGAATCCTTTCGTGTGGGAGAAGAATTGCGAATAACCTAAAATGCTAAAATTATTTGAATTTTCTTTGATGTAATTTATTCATTTAAATCATAAAACCACGCGAAGGGATTGACTTGGTTGAACTTCGTTTTGCGGGGAAGCGTTGGAAGATTATTTTTGAGATTGATTAATACTTAAAATCAAAACGGCCGTCGGTTATTTTCATGATGGTATCTGCTGCGCAATTACGATTTAATAAATTCATATAAAAAGTGCCTGCTATAATATTTTCAGTTTCATTTAAATAAGTAATCGTCACTTTCGCCATATCTTGTATTAACGTATCGAAATAATAATCACATTTTTCGCCATACCAATTTCGATAAGCTAACAATTTGTTATCGCCGAACATTTCTATCTCGTATTCGCCTGGTCCCTCAATTGCGCTAACCCTGATTCTTATATTATCATTTTCATCGATCTCATTATTTAAATAACGGGTGGCTTGTAAACCTAAATAGTGTTCGTTCTCATCAAATTGTCCGCTCAATGCAGGAATATCTAAATTATCATTTGCACCGCCAGCCACAAACAATTCACCACCCTGCTCCCCCGAAGCTCCTGCGGAGGGGAAGTTGATATAACACCCAAAAGTATTTAAACCTTGGTGGGTTAAAGGCGGCATTACTGGCTCAGTTGTTTCAGGAATAGGCGGATCTTTTTTACATCCAACCAACACAAGGACAACATACAAAATGGGAAGTAGGATCTTGGTTTTCATGTGATTTATAGTTGGTTAAATTTAGTAGTTAAAATCAAAACGGCCGTCGGTTATTTTCATGATGGTATCTTCTTCGCAACTAGGATTTAATAAATTAATATAAAAAGTGCCTGCAATAATATTTTCTGTTTCATTTAAATAAGTAACGGTAATTTTGCCTAAATCAAAATCTGCGTACTCCAGATAATTATAATTACATAGCATACCTTTCCAATTTACATAGCCTTGTGAACCATGTTCTTTATTGTAGGTGTAATTATACACTCCAATGTTGTCAGTTATAAGACTTCTTATAATCACATCGTCTCTTTCGCCAGTTTCCGTATTTATGTAACGTCTACCTTGCATAACTAATTCCCGAGTAAATTCATTAAAACTACCACTTAAAGCAGGAATATCCCAAACAGATTCACCATCATTTGCCACAAACAATTCACCACCCTGCTCCCCTGAAGCTCCTGCGGAGGGGAAGTCTACATAACACCCAAAAGTATTTAAACCTTGGTGCGTCAAAGGCGGCATAACAGGCTCAGTTGTTTCGGGAATAGGCGGATCTTTTTTACAAGCAACCAACACAAGGACAACATACAAAATGGGAAGTAGGATCTTGGTTTTCATGTGATTTATAGTTGGTTAAATTTTTAAATAGCTAAATAGCAAGACATCATTGAACGATAACCCGCTTCGTATGACCCTCTATATTGAAAAGATATATTCCTGGGGTTAAATCATGAACTGATATTACCATTTCTGCGTGCGCTGTTACACCACTTTTTACTAACTGCCCTAAATTATCATGGAGCGTATACGTTTTTCCGGACATTGATTCAGGCAAGATGATTTTAAAATAACCCTCGTCCACCGGATTTGGGAATAATTGAAAAGTTTCCAAATTACTTTCTTCTACGCTCAAACACCTGAAATTTCCTTGAATAGTATCGGATGCTAATTCCCCAAACTTCCATACTTTAACAATAACTTCGTAAAAGCCCTCTTCAGGAAAAGAATGCCAGACAGACGACACATCATCATAAGTTGATCCATCACTTATCGACCATCTGATAGAATCAAAACATGTGATTGCCACAATAAATTTATAATCCAAACATTGAACACTATCCAAATATAGGAGTGCTCGTGGATGACTATTAATATTAAAAATAATTGAATCGTATCTCGTTCCACAAACCCCAAAGTCTTGTGTTGCAACAAGAATTGTTGTTGTATCTAGCCTGATTCCTGTGAGGTAATTTGTTGAATCAGTAAATAAAAATCCTGGCGACCAATTAACGTCAATACCAGGCTGGTTATAAGTGGCTATGGTATAGTTAAAGCCACAATATCCATATAAATTTCTTTTTCTTGAGTCTAATAATTCTGGAATAAGAACTGTGGAATCAAGAATGTTGTTTAGAGAATCCATTAAAAATACATTGATAATGGAATCTACAAAAATTACAGGATTAGCAAGGGTACTATCAATAAATATACTATTTGAACCCCAATGATGCACTAATGGGTCAAAATCACATAATTTGAAAGTGTAATTTGATGCACAAAGCATTTTAATAGTGTCTTGCAAGGGAAGTTTCAAACAAGTTTCATCCGCGCCAATCGTTGGTATTGTGTCTCTTAAATCCTCTTCAAAATCCTCCGCTAAATATGGATCAACTAAATTAATCCCACCACTTATGATCGACGCGTTATTTACATGCAGGTCGGTTGCACTCGTATATTGTGGATCGTAATAGGTAGGACTTTCATCATAATAACTGTATCTGAGCGTAGTGCTATCCTGCCAATTAAAATTATTATGACTAATGAAATTGCCTCGTCTTGAAATATTAACATCAGCAAAATTATTATTGATTATATCTCCTGGAGCATTACTAATAAAAAGAGCGTCATTCGCAAAATTATTGTGATAAAAATGGATCTTTGCCCCTCCGGCTCCAGCTCCGGCCGCTGCTTTACGCACCGTATCAAGGAAAATGTTATTAGCCACTATAGTTTCGTCTGTACTAAATGAACAGCTAATATAAGCATCATCCTTGAACACATTTGAAACAATTAGTGGTATAGGTGAATCAGGCGTCCCACCCCCCCCATCAATGTGTGTTTTACCAGCAACATAATTATTTGAAAATATTCTATTGGTTGTGTAAATATTGCCAGAAAAATTACAATTGACTATTTCCGAAATCTGAGTAATAAGATTCCCCGCAGTAATTGATGAATTGGTAAGTACAAGGGTAGATATATTGCCAGCACCAACGGTATCTTCAATATTCCAGGGATAAAAAATGATTTCACAAGAATCTATTGATTTAGTTTTCCTCGCATCTAAGGCCTGAAGGAGCTTCAAATAGCAATTTTCAAATTCACGACCTAAGTGAGTGCCCGTTTCTGTCTTATTGATGCTACCAAAAATACTGTCATTTGTATAATAAACATAACCATAACTGCCTCTTTCCAAGATGGTTTGTCTTGTACTACTTCGTGGATATATCAAACCGTCGTTAGAATAGATGTAACAGGAATCAATAAAAATTTTTCCATTCGTTCCGCTGCCCCATCCATAATTAATTTCGAGTGTTGCATATTCCCAAACCGTGCCTGTTGAAATGGTGTCTATTATTCTACATCCAGAAATTCGAATAGTATCACTTTTATTTAAGGAAACAACTGAACTTCCTGTGATAGGAGAGGGCATATTAAACGTTAAATTTCGAAATTCAATATTTTCACATTCAAGAAGGTTTGCTGCATTAAATATTACATCAGCTGCATTACCAGAGGCGGAGTTAAATGTCAATGTAAGTCCTTCTGGTGGGGCAAAATTTGATAAATCGATCTTATTGTAGGTCCCATTAGAAATTCTTATTTCAACATTGCCAGAGATCCCTTCGCTTTCAATAGTATTTAAGGCATCTTCAATCAATTCAAAATCGTCTGTCGGCGCTCCTGCTGTGTAAACTCCACTGAGTTGCCCAAAAGATAATTGAACAAATAAAAATGAAAATAAGAACAATACAAAACAGTTAATAGTGTTTATGTGAAGCGGAAATTTTCGATTTAGGACTCTTGAATTCATGACTTGTCTTTATGTGGTTGGATGTGCATGTTATTATCATTTACTTCTGACTTACATGACGTTAGATTGTTGATTTTGGTTTGGTTGCAAATTAAATATAATTCTTGATGATCATAATTTTCAACTGTATTTGAGTCAATCTGCGGATCTTTTATACAAGCAACCAACGTAAGGACACCAAACAAAATAAAAAGTAGGATCTTGGTTTTCATGTGTAATACTATTGTTTTCGTTAAATTCAATACCTCCAATCAAAACGACCGTCAGTAATTTTTAGTAAAGTATCTTCTTCACAAGCTGTATTAATTAAATTCATGTAAAAAGTACCGGAAATTATGTTTTTTTCTTCATCTAAATGAGTAATCGTCAATTTACCAAGATTTGGGGTGTCTTCGTAATAATAATCACAAAAGGGCGAAATAGTTGCTGAATATCCAGCCGTACCTCCGCTGTACGTCTTAAAATTGTAAATACCAACCCCATTTGTGACATCTGCATTGATATTTATAGCATCCAATAAGGTATCGTAATGTCGTGATCCTTGCATTCCAAAATCCCCGTTAAGTTCATTGTAGGTTCCACTAACAGGAGGCACTGACCAAACTGACTCACCAACATTTGCAACAAACAATTCTCCGTTCATATAACACCCAAATGTGTTTATTCCTTGATGAGTCAAAGGAGGCATAACAATAGTAGTTGGATCTGGAGGAATAGGATCTTTTGTGCAAGCAAAAAAAACAAAGACACCAACTATTGGAAGTAATTTTTTTATATTCATTTTTTTTATCCCTTTTTTCTTATTGGAAATCCGTAAACAACACCAGTCATTCCAAATCCAACTGGTTTTATAGTTTGCTCATATTGATTATAAGGTGGATAATATGGATAATGGACTTGATCTTTACTGCTTCTTAACCCTCCACCGACTTTAAGAAACCAGCGGAAATTTTGTTTAAAATCTACTTTGAAATCTATCCCCATAAAGCCATTTATCGATTCGCTGTATTCGCTGCTTAGTATGAGTTCTTGCGCTGGCGGGTCATAATAGCGCACTCTTTCTTGATAATAGTATTGAAATTGGGTGAAAATGGCAACATCCATTTCTTTTGGCCAATGAAAAAAAATGTAGGAATAATCTAAAATAAAACCAGTTACACCAAAAACACGATTAGGAGTGTAATAAAACCTGTTTTGTCCAAATGTTGGCCCAAAAATAAATCTTTGCCTCTTTTTCTCGATTCCTAAGACTAACCCTAAACTAGGGCGCAGGAAAATATCGTTAAAATCTACGACGACTCCAACATCAAATGTTAAGGTTTGTTCACCTACCTCTTTCTCATTTATTTCACTAACTGTTTGCCCAAACACCAAGGTAGGTGCACCAATCATTAAAAGTAAACTAAGCCATCTTATTTTGTACATCATTTGTACCATTAACTAAAATCATTTGTGCTTGTTTTGATTTTAAAAAGAGGGCTTGAGGGTTCACGAATGAAGTAAGCGCAAGCTTCCATAAAAATCAACACTGCAATATCGTTAAATTTAATAAGTTAGTGCTTAAGTTGGTAGGTGATTATAGTGTGCAAATATATCAAATTACGACTTAAAAAGCAACTACCTTATTCCAACTTGTTAATTTTAAGCTGAAATAAGGTAGTTCAAGATTTTTGTTTTTAAGCGTTCGACTTATCGAATCAAAGTCGTATTTCCTTTTTGTGTGCCTGATTCGCCGTTCACAAATTCGTAGTATAAATTCCATGTAAAGACACCTGGATTTTCTTCCTTGCCTTTGAACATTCCATCCCATCCAATGTTTTGATCGGTGGTTTCAAACACTACCTCGCCATAACGGTTGTAAATGGTAAAGCTAATGGCTTCAATGGCATATCCTTTCACAAATAAAACATCATTGTTCCCATCTCCATTTGGTGAAAACGCTGTTGGAACGCCAACTCCTTCCACAAAATTTACCAAGACCATTACCGTGTCACTTGCGCTACATCCATTTTGGTCGGTGTAGATGACTGTGTACGTAGTACTTTCCTCTGGATTTGCTGTGGCCATTGGACAATCTGCACAATCCATGTTTTTGTCTGGTGTCCATAGGTAATCGCCTGTTCCACTTGGTGATGCTACCAACGTTGCTGTGCCTCCTAAATCAATAATTGTATCTGTTGCTGCTGTTAAAACAGGGTTGTTATTGACTGTGATTGAATTTGAAACCGATGAAATTGCCCCTGTCGAACTTGTGGTGGTTAATTCTACGGTAAATGTTCCTGCGGTGGTTAAACAAATTTCAGGGTTTTGATCGGTAGAGGTAGATGGACTTACTGCTCCACCAAAATCCCATTCCCACGAAGCTACTGCTCCTGTACTTAAATCTGTGATCGTAATACAATCTCCCACACAAACTGGCGATGGAAGGTTGAATACTGGAACCACTGGTTCACAATCAATCACTGAAATTGTAATTGATGCGGTGCTCACGCATCCAAAAGCTGTTGTTCCTGTCACCGTATACGTTGTTACACCAATTGCTCCAGGGGTAAATGCCACGCCATTGGTAATTCCTCCTGTCCAAGTATAGGTTGATGCGCCTGCGCCTGTCAAGGTCACTGATTCGCCAAAACAAACCTCTGTGGTGGTTGCACTTGCCGTAACTGTTGGATCTGGGTGAACAACAACTGTTACATCGTCTGTACTAAAACAGCCTGAACCGCTTGTTGTTCCTGTTACTGTAAATACAATTGTTCCGTCGGATGCTGGGGTATAAGGGACTCCATCAATTCCACCTGGTGACCAAGTATAGGTATCTGCTCCGCCACCAGTTAATGTAACTGATTCGCCTTCACAAATATCTGTTTCTGATGCTGTAGCTGTGACAACTGGGGTAGCTTCTACTAAAATATCGATTGTTGCGGTGCTTTCACATCCGTCAACACTTGTTCCTGTTACCGTGTAGGTGATCGTACCCAAGCCTGCTGGTGCAAATGGATCGCCATCAGTTACTCCTAAATCCCATGTATAGGTAGATGCGCCTGATCCTGTTAAGGTGATTTCATCTCCTGCGCAAATTTCTGTATCATCTGCACTTGCCGTAACAACTGGCAATGGATTTACGGTAATATCAATACTCGCTGTGCCTTCACATCCTGAAAGGGTTGAACCTGTTACCGTATAAGTTGTGGTTCCTAATGGTGGAGCAAATGCTACGCCATTGGTTACACCTAAATCCCATGTGTATGAAGCGGCGCCTCCTCCTGTTAAGACAATTGTTTCACCCAAACAAACTTCTGTATCCGTAGCGGATGCTGTAACGGTTGGGGCTGCATTTACGGTAACATCTACCGAATCAGTATTTGTACATCCAGTGGCTGTATTTGTTCCTGTTACCGTATAAGTCACTGTGCCAACCGAAGCTGGGGTATAAGCAACGCCGTCTGTCACCGCTACTGGATCCCAAACATACGTGTCTGCGCCACCGCCTGTAAAGGTAACCGATTCGCCTAGACAGATTGAAGTCTCCGAAGCGGTTGCTGTAACCACTGGTAAAGGATGTACGGTCACATCAACTTCGTCTGTATTTTCACAACCTGTTGCTGTAATTGTTCCTGTTAAAATATAGGTCACCGTTCCTGCTGCAGGAGGTGTATAGGGCGTTCCTGAGACAATCGCTACAGGTGCCCATGAGTAAGTTGTTGCCGTTCCCGAAGAGGTAAAAGTCACCGAATCTCCCAAACAAATTTCTGTGTCGTCTACTGTAAGTGTCACGGTTGGTAAGGCATTTACTCCAATAACAACTTCTAATTCGCAATCATCAGGGTCGGCTGTAACAGCAGTGTAAGTAATCAATCCAACGCTAACGGGAGTGAATGGAACACCATCTACGACACCTAAATCCCATGTTACGGGTAAACCACTCGCTGCCGTAGCATCTACAGTAAAGCTTTCACCTAAACAAATTAAATAATCAGATACTACTACTGTCATTGCATCGCATAATACAGTGATAATTACTTGACCATTACCAGTACGTGTGTTTGGAATAGTGGAACCACCTGTTACACCTGCGATATAAGAAGATCCTCCACCTGCACCAGCGTGTCCAGCTCCTGAACCACCGCCATACCAACCTCCGCCACCTCCAGCATTGTGATAATCACCCGGACCTGCACCTAGCCCAAAAGTTCCCGCAGTAGCGGCTCCGTAGCAACATCCAGCAGCTCCACCAGCCACTTGAGTTCCACCAGCACCCGCCGTAAATCCTCCACCACTGCTGCCAGTTAAACCAATCAATCCGCCGCCTCCGCCGCCAGGGTTTCCATACGAGCCAAATGCTCCTCCTCCTCCTCCAGCACCAACAATTCTACGATTCGCCAAAGCATAAGGAGCGACACGAACATCGGATGCACCTCCACCGGCAGCACCATAATTCGTACCTGCCATACCTCCTCCATTAAAACCCCCTGCTCCAAAAGGTCCACCTGCGCCACCAACATAAACTCTTAAAACTTGCCCTGGTGTTACTGCCAGATTTCCTATAGCGTAACCTCCGCGACCACCTAAACCTACCACTCCATCAAACCCTGTTCCTGTACCTCCTTGTGCTCCCCAAGTTTCTATTTGGATTGAAGTAACCCCAGGAGGAACTGTATAAGTTTGAAAGGCGCCAGTATATAAAAATGTAGTGACTTGTGCTTTT
Organism: Crocinitomix sp.; assembly: GCA_020849935.1. Lineage (GTDB taxonomy): Bacteria > Bacteroidota > Bacteroidia > Flavobacteriales_D > Crocinitomicaceae > Crocinitomix. The sequence goes on from JADZFJ010000031.1 coordinate 8,714, forward strand.
GAAGCCAAACTAAAAACAAGTAGGATAGCTAAAGAATTGAAAATATGTTTCATAAGGCGACAATTAGTGTGCAAATATATCAAATTACGACTTAAAAAGCAACTACCTTATTCCAACTTGTTAATTTTAAGCTGAAATAAGGTAGTTCAAGATTTTTGTTTTTAAGCGTTCGACTTATCGA
>JADZFJ010000032.1 GCA_020849935.1 Crocinitomix sp.
TACTTTTTGCCTTATTTTTAATTGGAACCGTTTCTATTTCTTTCGGTCAAGATTCGACACAAGTTACCAAACAGGTTGGACAGAAACGTGTGGGTTCAGCTTCCACAGGACCGTCAAATATTTCTTTCAAAAAAGCTGATCCTCAAAATGGCACACCAAAAATTGTTGGAGTTTATACTGTCGATCATTTTTCGGTACAATTAAATACCACCGAAACTAAAAAAGCAAAAGATATTTTAGGCACAGAAATCATTATCAGCGAAACAGCCATCGTTGGTACACAAATGGATAGCGTTTCTTACCGAGTTACCGAGGTTGAATTAATGAATACGGAAGATTATTTATACCGCATCTTTGGCGAAGTTCCTGCCTCAATTCCTGACGATTTACCCTTAAATGTGAGCGTCATAAAAACGGATAATTTGGCTTGTTACGGCATCGTTCGCCTTTCAGACGGCTTGGTGTTAATTCCTTACAAAGGACTTTTATTGTATTTAAGACCAAGATTATAAGATAATTAATTAGTTGGGCAATTCCCTGACAATTACCGTGCATACGGTAATTCGTCAGGGTCGGGCTAACGTTCCCGCTATTTTTTTTGACAAAAAATGAGCTCCACTCATATCCCTATTGCGGGCATATAAACTAATTTCATCCCCTTGCTCCATTTGCAAAAATTCAAACAATTTTAAGTTCAACTTCATAAAATTCCCAAAATTGCCTTAGCTTTGAAGCATGGCAAAAAAACCACTCATTTTAATCACCAATGACGATGGCATAACCGCCAAGGGAATCGCACAATTGGTGAAATCAATGCAAAAAATTGGGGACATTTTGGTTGTTGCCCCGGACAAACCGCAAAGCGGCATGGGACACGCCATCACCATTCATCATCCCTTACGTTTGTCCAAATCTAACCAATTTGAAGGTGTCGAGGCCTACACTTGCTCAGGCACCCCTGTCGATTGTGTTAAACTAGGAATTTACGAAATCATTAAACGCCGACCAGATTTGTTGGTGTCAGGCATCAATCACGGATCCAACGCAGCCACCAACGTTTTATATTCTGGCACCATGTCTGCTGCTGTCGAAGGGGCTATTGAAGGAATTCCTTCCATTGGCTTTTCATTACTCGATCATAGCAGCGATGCCGATTTTGAAGCAGCTGGACATTTTGCATCTCAAATCGCTTCGGCGATTTTAGCTAACAATTTGCAAAAAGGCGTCTGCTTAAATGTCAACATCCCAAAAGGAAAGCTGGAAGAGCTAAAAGGGACAAAAATTTGCCGTCAAGGACGTGCGTTTTGGGAAGACTCATTTGACAAACGCACCGATCCATTTGGAGGAGATTATTATTGGCTTACCGGAAATTTTAGCAGCACAGACAAAGGCGAAGACACCGATATGTGGGCCTTGGATCATGGGTATGTTTCCATCGTTCCCACCCAATTTGACATGACCGCCCATCACTTAATTTCTCAATTAAATGAATGGGATTTAAATAACTAATATGAAAGAAAAATTAAAAAAATACGATCGACCAATGTATGGAGTCATCATCGGACTCATATTCCCTATCATTGGATTTTTAATTTCATATCCCATCTTAACCCGTGGTTATTCTTACGAAGAAATGGATTTTCAACGGTACATCAATTACACCATTCACGGCATCGATCGTCAAACAATTTTGATTTTCTGCATGTTGCCTAACATGTTCCTTTTCTACTTTTCAAATTTTAGGCTCAACATGATTGAGTTTACAAAAGGATTAGTCGCCATGACCTTATTGTTAGGTATTATGCTTATTATCCTAACCTTAACTTAAATCGCGTTTACCTTTATTTGGACAAAACTGTTTTTAAATCAGTCAATTTAAAAATTCCTAACACGTAGGCCAAAACCACCCCTGTTAATAAAAAAGGAATTATTAGGTATAAGCTGCTGCCAAAAAAATGGACAAAAAGGTAATAAATCCCTACCAAGCCAATAGGTAAACTTGCCACTGCGCCAATTAATTTTCGTGAAAATTTTAATTCAAACATTCGATACGCCAAAATAATTTGTGCCAATGCTGTCAACAATTGCGTAATTAAAGTTGCGTATTCGGCCCCCACAATGCCATAGCTTTGAATCAAAAAATAATTCAATACCACATTCAATAAAACCCCAACCATGGCCATTTGATTTAATTGCTTTAAGTTCCCGTTAGCAGTTAATAAAGTACCAAAAACATAGGTCATTGAAATTGGAATAAAACTTAAAATCAATAAACCAAAACTTACAGAAGCTGCTGGCACGGTGTTTTCATACCTTAATTCAATCAACTCTTTTTGAAAGAAAAAACAAGAAATCCCCACCAAAACGCTGATACCAAATAGCAACCTACACGCCAAACTAGTAATTTCATTCACCGATTCCTTTTGGCGCAACAAACGAGCAAAAATTGGCAATAAAATCCCTGCAAATAACAAGGCAAACATGTTCACCGCATCTAAATACCGAAAACCTTGGGCATAAATTCCAGCCGCTTCATCTCCATTCACCATCAACCGTTCAATCATCACCGCATCAATTCGGCTGTACATCATCATCAATAAAATCAACAAGGCATACGGAAAACTTTGTCGTAACACCAATAACGAAAAAGGCAAACGCAACCGAACCTTTAAACGACCAATTTTAAAATAGATGAGCGTAATTGCAATTAACGCGGTTAATCCATACGCCACTGTTTGCGCGTATACAAACCATTCAATTTTAAGCTCACCCTCAAATAAATTCGTCCACAATAAGGCACTTGTTATAAAAATCAATAAAAACCGATCCAAAATTGAAATTACAGCATCCGTTTTAAACAAGTGTAAACCAGCAAAATTTGAACGTGCGTATTGAATAATAGCCACCAAAAACTGATTCATCACCAACAGAAAAAGCAAATAATACTCTTGTCCTGAATAACCTATAAACCACCCCGAAACCAAAGTGGCAAACGCATATAAAAAAAACAAGACAAATCGAATCGCCAAAATTTTCCCAAAATGGTTGGCTATTAACTGGGGATGCTGTGCTATGTTACGGGTATTGTAATTAGTCAGCCCAAAATCCAATAAAATGTTCAATAAAAA